>JAHEKK010000221.1:0-964 GCA_024638395.1 Gemmatimonadota bacterium
GGGAGACCACTTTGGGTCCTGGTCGTCGGACGAGCCCGTGAAGACCCTGGCCCCGAGACCGTCCGTACCCACGATCCAGATCCGGGCCTCCCTCTTGTTCTCGTCCCAGTCCAGTTCGCGACGGGTGTAGAGGACCCGGGTCCCGTCGGGAGAGAGCCGGGGGCTGGAGACCTGAGCGAGGTCGATGACATCGTCGATGGTCAAGGCGTCGGACGAGGTGTCCTGGGCGGCCAGCGGCGCGCCGAAGGCCAGAAACAGCGTCGAGAGGATTAGCCCGCGTACCCGCATCTTCGTCTCCGGTGGATGTTCACGATGGAGTGAAGATAGGCCAAGAGCGGCCGTCTGGCCCGGGTCAGATCGCTCGCAACGTCTCGCGCCAGGGGCTGTCAGGGCTCCGCGGTCTCCTCGGCCAGGAGGCCTGGGCCGCAGTGCCGTTGGGCTACCGGGGCGGAATGATCAGCTCGAGGAGCTCGCCGGGCGACACGGGCTGCGTATCGGTGATGAGATCGGGGCCCGACAGGAACTTCACCCGGAGCTGGATGTCAGGGTGGTACCAATCGGTCTTGAAAGCCCCCTGGGACTTGCCCTGAACGATGCCGAGGCGCTGGAAGGAGGCGCCTCGCATGGTGTAGACCGTCACCTGATTGAAGTTCTGGTTGTCCACCAGAATCTCGATCTCGTTGGAGCGCCGGTCCTGCCCCATGGCCTCCATGGGGCTCGATGAGCCGCCCGATGCGCATCCGACCGCCAGCGAAAGCATCAAGAGCGCCGCTCCGCCGCGCACGCGAGGGTGGCCTACAACTCCTTCTGGTCGCCGCATCCTGATCTCCTTTCCTGGGTCTCCAATGATACCGCGTTGAGGGCCGTTTGCTCCGTCATTCCCCACGCGGAAGCCCCGCCCCTCCGGAAGACGGACGCCAGACAGTGCCAAGAACCCTATTTCGGTTTATGTTCGGGTCATGGA
>JAHEKK010000221.1:974-5980 GCA_024638395.1 Gemmatimonadota bacterium
CGGTGCGTCCCATCCCGAGGAGCTGGTTTTGGCTGCACGGGAGTCCGGGCACCGGGCTTTGGCCCTCACGGACCACAACGGCCTCTACGGGTCCATGGAGTTCGCCCATATGGCCCGAGGGGAGGGGATCCAGGCCATTACGGGCGTGGAGATCAGTGTCCGACTGGATCCCCATTCCGTTCCCGAGGGCATCGATCCGCTGAACGAAGCGTTCCACATGACCCTGTTGGCGGAAACGCCGGTCGGATATGCCAATCTGTGCCGCCTGATCAGCGAAGCGCATCTGGAAAACCCCCGTCTACACCCGAACCTTCCCCTGGATTCGCTCCTCGAGCGCAACGAAGGGCTGATCGTCCTCACGGGATGCAGAAGGAGCCCCCTCCTCCACCAGCTGGAGAACTCCGCAGCATCGGGAGAGGCCTTCGCTCGCAAGCTCCGGTCCCACATCCCCCCGGGCCGCCTTTTCGTGGAGCTGCAGGACAACCAGGCCCACGGTGACGGGCGCCGGAACCGTATCCTGGGGGGCCTCGCCGACCGCCTCCGAATCCCCGTGGTGGCCACCGGCAACGTTCACTATCACCGTCCAGGGCGTCACCGCCTCCAGGACGTGTTGGTGTCCATCCGGAACCGGGCGACCCTGGACAACGCCCACAACGTCCGGCGCCCCAACGCTCTCTACCACCTGCCTTCGCCTCAGGAGATGGCGTTCCGTTTCGAGGCCCGTCCGGACGCCCTTCGGAATACGCTGTGCATCGCCGAACGCTGCCAGGCTTTCGATCTGACACGGGACATGGGGTACGAGTTTCCCGATTTCGACGGTAGCGAGAGGGGCACGGCAGCCGCCGTCCTTTCCGAGGTCTGCAGGGCGGCCCTGGACGAGAAGTATCCCCCGGGATTCAAGCACCGGAACGAGGCCCTCTCCCGCCTCGAAAGCGAGTTGAACCTCGTACAGGGCCACAACCTGTCCGGGTTCTTCCTCGTCTACAGGGACATCATGAACCTGGCCCGGGAAGTCGGGGCCAGGGTCCGGGGTTCCGCCCCCCGGGCCAGCAGCAACCTCCCCCCCGGCCGGGGCCGGGGATCATCCGTGTCCTCGATCATCTGCTTTCTCATCGGCCTGTCCCATATCGACCCGGTGGAAAACAACCTGTTCATCGGACGCTTCCTGAACGAGGCCATGGGAAGCGTCCCCGACATCGACCTGGACTTTCCCAGGAACATCCGGGAAGAGCTCATCCTCGAGGTCTACGAACGATACGGGAGCGAGCATACGGGGCTGGTCTGCACCTTCCCCACCTACCGGGCGCGCTCGACGGTCCGGGAAGTTGGAAAGGCCCTGGATCTGCCCCAGGGGGAGCTGGAGAAGCTGGCCAAACTGGCCGAACGAGGCGGTGCGGGACTCAGGGGCGAGCTGGAGCGGATTCCCGATTTCCGGGAAAAGGCGGAAAGTCCCCTCTGGCAAATGCTCGCCGACCTGGCAGAGGACATCGCAGGCCTCCCACGCCACATCTCCCAGCACGTCGGGGGGATGATCATCTCGTCCCGGCCCCTGGTAGAGCTGGTGCCGTTGGAGCAGGCGGCCATGGAGGGCCGGGTCCTGTGCCAGTGGGACAAGGATGGATGTGACGACGCCGGTTTCATCAAGATCGACTTCCTGGCCCTGGGGATGCTCTCCCTGGTGGAAGAAGCCGTGGACTCCATCGCCCTCAGGCATGGTGATGCCCCGGATCTGTCCCGGATCGACTTCGAAGACGAGGCCGTCTACGATCGGATCTGCGCCGGGGATACGATCGGGATGTTCCAGGTGGAGAGCCGGGCACAGATCCAGATGCTCCGACGTGTCCAGCCCCGAACCCTCCCCGATCTGGCGGTTCAGGTGGCCATCGTCCGTCCCGGACCCATCGTGGGTGGGGCCGTGAATCCCTACGTCCGTCGCCGGGAGCTCCTGCGTGAGAACCCCGATTTCCCGATCCCCTATGAGCACCCCCTCATGGAGGAAGCCCTGGGGGAAACCCTGGGGGTCATCATCTTCCAGGATCAGGTCCTGAAGGTCTGTCAGGCCCTGGCGGGATTCAGCGACGGCCAGGCCGAAGGACTGCGCCGCTCCATGAGCCGAAAGCGGTCCCGGGAGGCCATGAAGTCCTACTGGGAAGCCTTCAGGACGGGCGCCGCCCGGAACGGTGTGGATGAAACCACGGCCCAGACCGTGTTCCAGCAGGTGATCGCCTTTTCCGAGTTCGGCTTCCCGAAATCCCATGCAGCGGCTTTCGGCCTTCTGGCCTACCAATCCGCCTGGCTCTGTCACTACTACCCCACCGAGTTCTACGTGGCGCTGTTCAACAATCAGCCCATGGGCTTCTACTCGCTGGACGCACTGGCTCGGGACGCTCGCCGTCACGGGCTCCAGACCTTGCTGCCTCATCTCAATCGGAGCGACGTGGCCTGTACGGCCGAAGGGGAAGACCTGCGCCTCGGATTGGGGTTCATCCGTGGATGGGGTACGGACATCGCAGAAAAGGTGCTGGCCGAGCGCGAACGGAACGGCCCCTTCCTCTCGCTCCCGGATTTTCTACGGCGCACCCCGGCCACTCTGAAGAGGCCGGCCATCGAAAACCTGATCTGGGTGGGTGGCATGGACTGCCTGGGGATGTCGCGGCGTGCGCTGCTCTGGCAAACAGGGCTCTGGTTGGGACCGGAGAGTGACGAAAGGCGGACCGTGGACCGGGGAGATCACGATCAGATCCAGATGGTCCTCGACGGGCACTTCCAGACCCCAGGCTTCCATGGCTTGGCGGACACAGACAAGATGGTGGCAGAGTACCGCATGCTCCGTCTTTCAACGGAGCATCATCCTCTGAGTCTCATGAAGGATTGCCTACCCGAAGGAACGGTCAGCTCGGCCTGCTTCCACCGGCTCCAGTCCGGCGCCACGGTCCGCCTGGCGGGACTGGTGACTGCCCGTCAGCGACCCGGTACAGCCAAGGGCTATGTCTTTGTTCTGATGGAAGATGAGCACGGTCCTATCAACGTAATTGTCAAGCCCGACCTCTACGAAAAGAAGCGGATGGATGTCCGCATGGAGCCTTTTCTCCAGGTCCGCGGCCGGCTCCAGAAGGACGGACTCACCATGAATGTGATCGCTGCCGATATCGGACCCCTCAAGGCCGGGCTCGATGTTTCCCGGGGGGATCTGAACCCCCACCTGCCCCCCACGCTGGAGTACTGGGCCGGCCCCCGGCAAGCTACGCCGTTCCGTTACCTGACTGCCCTTCGTCAGGCGCCGCCGGGCATCAAGAGCTTCGGCTGAGTGCAGGGCTCTCGTGGGGGACCTCCACGTGGGCCCACCCACCGCCTCGGGCCCCCGCCCATCTTGCACAACGCCGGTGCTGTTCGTATTCAAAACTGTATCCAGACATCCCCGGAGGCCGTCGATGCCCGCGTTCAAGCGTTTCTTTTCGTCCCATCCCCTTTTCGCTCTGGCCTTCCTCACGTTGTTGCCGGGGTCCCCCACCCCTCTCGCGGCCCAGACGTCCCATTTCACCGAGATGGACGTCTTCCAACTGGAATTCGCCGCCGATCCCCGGATTTCTCCCGATGGGGACCGGATCGCCTATACGCGCCAGTTCGCCGACGTGATGACGGACCAGACCTATTCGAACCTCTGGATCGTCAATGCGGACGGGACGGAACACCGTCCTCTGACCACAGGGAACTTCCAGGACAACACGCCCCGTTGGTCCCCCGACGGGACGCGTCTGGCCTTCATATCCGACCGGGAGGGCATGGCCCAGGTCCACATGCTATGGGTGACCTCCGGGCAGATCGCTCCGATCACCAACCTGACGGATGCGGCTTCCGGCTTGTCCTGGTCTCCCGACGGAGCCCATCTGGCCTTCACCAAGCTGGTCCCTGAAGCCCCACTGGTCGTGGGACAGATGCCGACGCCTCCTGCGGGTGCCGAATGGGCCGCGCCTGCGAAATACACCGATGACCTGGTGTTCCGCTTCGACGGCGTAGGAGAGATCCCTTCAGGCGCCTGGCACCTCTTCGTGATTCCCGCCGAGGGTGGGACGCCACGGCAGCTCACGTCGGGCCCCAAGAGCTATGCCGGCTTCTTCAGAGGGGATTCGGGCCCTGTCTGGGCGCCGGACTCGGAGGCCCTGCTCGTCTCCGCCAACCTCCGGGATGACGCGGAGCTGGAGATCCTCGACTCGGAGATCTACGAGATCCCCCTCGACGGCAGCGGCGCCAGGGCCCTGACCGACCGGAGAGGTCCGGACACCGCGCCGTCCCCCTCGCCCGACGGCAGCCGCATCGCCTTCGCCGGCTACGACGACGAGTACCAGGGGTATCAGGTCACCCGGCTGTACGTGATGAATCGGGACGGCTCGGGTAGCCGTTCCATCTCGGACGACCTGGACAGGAGCGTGTCCGGGATCCACTGGGCCCGCGACGGCATCTATGCTCTTTTCGACGATGAAGGGAATACCAAGTTGGCGCGATTCGACCCCGATGGCGGGTACGAGGTCCTCGCCGAGAGCACTGGGAGCGGCCGGTCGGCCTACAGCGGCGGTTCCGCTTTTACCGTGGCCCGGAACGGGCGATTCGCCTATACGGTGACCGACCCACACACACCCGGCGACGTCGCAGTGGGCGGCCAGGGAGAGGTTCGGCAGCTCACCCGGGTCAATGACGATCTCCTTGCCGGAAAGACGCTGGGGAGCGTGGAAGAGATCTGGTGGGACTCCTCCAAGGACGGACTCCCCATCCAGGGTTGGATCATCAAGCCCCCGGATTTCGATCCATCCCGGAAATACCCCCTGATCCTGGAGATCCACGGCGGGCCCTTCGCCAACTACGGTGACCGGTTCGACGTGGAGAAGCAGCTCATGGCCACGAACGGGTTCGTCGTCCTCTATTCGAACCCCCGAGGAAGCACGAGCTACGGCGGTGAGTTCGGAAATCTCATCCACCATGCCTATCCCGGAGACGACTTCTACGACCTC
>JAHEKK010000222.1 GCA_024638395.1 Gemmatimonadota bacterium
CGCCGTCGTCCATGCCGGCCTGGGAGAGATCGACGCTGCCGTCGCCCACCTGCGCGAGGCCCGCGACCAGCACATGGCTGCCGTGCTCCTCTTGCCGAATCATCCCCCGTGGCAGGATCTGATGACCCACCCTCAGGTCGCAGCCGTGTATCAGGAGATCGGCCGGCCTGTCTGACGGAGGGAGCTACCGGCTTCCCCACTCGGGATCCGCTTTTCTCCGACTTGCCGAGCGTAGCCCGGGGATCGAGAATCCGAGACCGGGCAAGACTCACTTCATCCGGAAATTGCCTTATGTGGTTCGAGACCATTGTACGTGAAGAGACGGGCTGCGCAGCCTACATGATCGGCTGTCAGCGCACCGGCGAATGTGCCGTTTTCGACCCCCTGTGGGACATCCAGCCCTACCTGGACATGGCCAAGAAGAAGAAGTCGAAGATCCGCTACGTCATCGACTCGCACAGCCATGCGGACCACATCTCGGGAGCCCGACCCCTCGCCGAGGCGACAGGGGGCGAGTTGGTCCTTCCGGAGCTGGCGGAGGTGACCTATGAGGCGACCAGGGTGAAGCACGGAGACGTAATCAAGATGGGCGGCGTGGGACTCGAGGTGATGCACGTGCCGGGACACCGCCCGGAGCAGATCAACCTTGTGGTCTACGACTACCCCAGGGGGAATGAGCCGTGGTTCGTCCTCACCGCCGATTTCGTCATGGTGGGCGACGTGGCCCGCCCCGACCTCGCCCAGGCCGGTGACGAGGGGGCGCCGGTGCTGTTCGACGTGAGCATCCCGCGGTTCCTCGGCCTGCCCGACCACGTGGAGGTCTACCCGGGCCACCTCGCCGGCTCCACGTGAGGACGCGTCACCAGTGGCAAGGTTGTCACAAGCGTGGGGTATGAGCGGCGCTTCAACGACGCGCTCAGGATCAAAGACAAGGACCGTTTCACCGCCTACATGGAGGACGAGCAACCGATCAAGCCGGCGAACATCCTGAACATCGTCGCCATAAACCAGGGGCGGCGTCCGCTGACCCTCGGAATCCCCAAGGCGAAGCCGTTGTCTCCGTCGGATGTGGAAGATTTGATGGGCAAGGGCCACTACCTCATCGACGCACGCTCTTCGGCAGCGTGGGGCGGCGGCCACATCGAGAGATCCATCAACGTCCAGCTCAGCAGCTCCGAATTCGAGCAGCGGGTGGGATGGGTGGTCCCCGACGACGCTCCGATCATACTCCTGACGGACCGGGATGCCGACGCCCAGAAGTGTATCTACAACATGGGCTTCATCGGACTCGACCAGTCCGTCACCGGATACCTCGAAGGAGGCCTCACGGCGTGGATGGACTCCGGCCGCCCCGTCCAGACGACACCGCAGCTGGACGTCCTCTCACTGCATCGGCAGCTCTCCGAGAACGGGCTTCGTGTTCTCGACGTGAGGGAGCAGGACGAATGGGACGACGGCCACATCGAGGGCTCGGTCCTCATGCCCTACACCCACCTGGCCCCCCAGTTGGGGAGACCGCCGCGGTTCGGTGAGCTGGACCTCGAGAGAGACGCTCATGTCGCCGTCACGTGCGCGACGGCCAACCGTTCGAGCACGGCCATCGGCCTCCTTCTACGAGAGGGCTACTCGAGGCTGTACAATGTGACCGGTGGCATGGAGGCCTGGGGAAGTGCGGGGCTGCCGATGGTGGACAAGGCCGGACAGGCCTGCGGAATCTGACCGTAGTGCCCTACAAGAAAGGCGACATGAGCACTCCGATGACTGAATCACGAAAAGCGGGCCGCGTCGGCGCCCTGACCCTGGCGGCCGCCATGACCTTCGTGGCGCCGGAGGCGACCCACGCCCAGGACGGCCGTCTTCCCGTGGACACCGCGATCGTGAGCAACCACACCGTCACGATCGGGGGTGAAACGGTACCCTACGAAGCGGACGTCGGCACCATACCGGTCTTCGATGAGGCCGGGACGCCCATCGCTTCAATGCTCTACACCTACTACCGGCGGACCGACGTACAGAACACCGAGAATCGTCCCCTGACGATCTCTTTCAACGGCGGTCCCGGGTCCGCCTCCGTTTGGATGCACCTGGGGTACACGGGGCCGAAGCAGTTGAGGATCGACGACGAGGGATTCCCCATCCAGCCCTACGGCGTCGAGGACAATCCCCACTCGGTGCTGGACGTCACCGACATCGTGTTCGTGAACCCCGTCAACGTGGGCTTCAGCCGGATCATCGGCGATGCCGACCGGAGCCAGTTCTTCGGCGTCAACGAGGATATCGAGTACCTGGCTGATTGGATCGGGACCTTCGTGACACGAAAGGACCGTTGGCTCAGCCCCAAGTTCCTCATCGGAGAGAGCTACGGGACCACGCGGGTCTCAGGGCTGGCACGACGCCTCCAAGGGGCTCAGTGGATGTACCTGAACGGGGTCATTCTGGTCTCCCCGACCGGACTCGGAGTAGGCCGGGACGGCCCGGTGGGCGACGCGATCGCCCTGCCCAATTACACGGCGACGGCCTGGTACCACGATCAGCTGGAGAGTGCCCTCCAGGGCCGGGACCTGGAGGAGCTCCTGCCCGAAGTCGAGGCGTTCACGCTGGACCAGTACCTGCCGGCGTTGGCCAAGGGAGGCTCCCTGGCCGCGTCGGAGCGGTCGAGCCTGGCCCAGGCGGTGGCGCGGTGGGCGGGGGTGGGTGCGGAGTGGGTGGAGAATCACAATCTGCGCCCCAGCGTCGGGGAGTTCCGGAAGGAGCTGCTTCGCGATGAAGGACTCACCGTCGGGCGGCTGGACGCCCGCTACCGGGGCCGGGACCGGGAAAACGCCGGCGAGGGGTACGACTACGACCCGGCCCTGAGCGCGTGGAATCACGCTTTCGCGCCGGCCATCAACGACTACCTGCGAAACGATCTGGGGTTCGAGACCGATCTCCAGTATTGGCTCTTCGGTCCGGTGAGCCCCTGGAACCGGAATGGCGACGACACCGGCGAGGATCTGCGCCGGGCCATGTCCGAGAACCCCAATCTCCACCTCTTCGTGCAATCGGGGTACTACGACGGAGGGACGACCTACTTCGCCGCCAAGTACACCATGTGGAACCTGGATCCGGCCGGCCGGCTACAGGACCGGATGCGCTTCAAGGGCTACCGGTCGGGGCACATGATGTACCTGCGCGCCGAGGATCTGGCTTCGTCGAATCAGGACATCCGGGATTTCATCGCCTGGGCCATGGAGGCGGCGGGGGGACCGGCGCGATACTAGTCCGCTAGTGGACTAGTTCCTGAGTCGTGCCAACTCGACCTCGGCGGCAATTCGTCCGAAGCCGGGCCACCACGGATCCTCCACCAACTGCTCGAGCACGACCTCGGCTTCTTGGATGCGACCCTGGGCAATCATCCGGTTGGCGACACCGAAGCCCACGGTCTCCAGGCGGTAGGAGGCGTCAGGGGGCGGGTTGAGTAGTTCTTCTTCCTCCACCACGCCCTTGTAGAGCAGGAGGTCCTGGTAGTAGGCCACGTTCTCTTCCACCGGGAGATCCTCGGGAATCCCATCGACGAGGGCCTGAACCGCCTCGTCCCGGCCGGCCCGCATCGAGGCCCGGATCGCCCACTCGGTCATGGCCACACGGGACTCGGGATCGTCGGCGTTCTGGGAGCAGCTCCGGAACGCATCGGAGTGAGCGGCGCGGGTTGACTCGTCGTCGGCCATGGTCAGGCAGCGCATGTACTCGTCGGCCGCGTCGTCGAACCGCCCGGCGAGGAAATAGGCCAGGCCCAGGTGGTAGGACACGTCCCAATTCAGGGGGGCGCGCTCACGCGCCGCTTCAAGGTCCCGGACGGCCGCATCGAAGTCTCTGAGCGAAATGTGCCGGTGACCCCGAAACCGGTACGGACGCCAGTCGTCCGAGGCGAGCTCGATAGCCCGCGTGTAGAGCTCCTGGGCTTCCCGATAGCGCCAGTAGTTCCGGCGCACCCGTCCCGCCTGGATGATCAGCTCGACGTTGTCGGGGGCGGCGGCGAGGGCCTGGTCGGCTGCCTCGATTTCGCCCGTCGTGTCGGGAAGGGCATAGAGGGGCTCCCCGAAGAGGGAGTGGGTCTGAAGCTCAGTGGCCCCAGAGGCCTCGGAGGTGGCTCCCCTGTCTCCCCCGCCGCAACCGGCAAACAACAGGGCAACCAGCGCCAGGGCCGACTTCGTGGGGCGGGGCGTACTCACGGCATGGACTCCCATCGGGCGATCAGGTTGGCCCGCAGGGAGAGGAACCGGAATGGCCTCGACCAAATGACCGGCTGCGCTCTTCGCCCCGCGGGAGGGCGCGGGCAACAACCTGACACCGGGGCGTGGCGTTGGAAAGCTCGCGCGCGAAGCCCAAGGAGACCGCCCCGTTGGCCTGTGTGGGCCCCACCCGGACAGGTCCCGGCCGGCCCTTCAGCTCGGCAGCGGTTGAGCCAGCTTGACGAACCGCAGGTTTCTCACCCGTCCCCCGCTCACGTCGAACCCCTCCACAACGCCGGCCGTGTCCCGCCGGAAACGGACGCTCCCGAAGTACCAGCGGTCGGATGCGAACTCGTCGGCGAGGACGGGCTGCAGGCGTAGGTCGCCGTGGCGAACGTGGTGTGCCACGAGGCTTCCTTGCTCTGCGCGGACGCTATAGAGGGCATCCAGCTCGGTGCTGTAGTAGGTGCCCGCGTAGGCGGCCAGCGCGGATTCCGTCAGGTCCAGGTCGGGAAGCCGCTCACCGGTCCCGACTGCCTCCCCGTCGGGCGTGACCAGGGCAAAAGAGTCCCAGCTCTGGTCGAAACGAAGGCGCACGCCCAGATCCGGCACGTCGAACTCGGACTCGGCAAGTGGGAGCATCTCGCTCGCTGGGACATCCGGAATCCGAATCACGAGATGCCCGTCCGCCGGCTCCACGGCGATCACGGGTCCGATGCTGGTTCGGTAGCGCCCGGGGGCTCCCTCGAGCGCGGCGTCCGACAACTCCACCACGGCGTCGTGGGGTTCGGCTTCGGGCGCCTCGCCTTCTACGTCCGGTCCCTCGGAGAACGCGTCCGCGAGAACCACGTCGGCCACGTCGAACAGCCGGCCTTGAGGGTTCCCATTGGAGACGTTGGTCAGCACCACGATCCCCACCTCCTGCTCCGGGAACCAGGTGACCGCGCTCCGGAACCCTGCATCGGCGCCTCCGTGGCCCACGGTGGCCAGGCCACGGTACTCACCCATGGAAAGTCCATGGGCATAGGGGACGGTATCCCCGTCGTTCAGGACACCCCGCGCCAGCATCTGGGCCATGACGCTTTCGCCGCCCACCTTGCGATGCCGGAAGTTGTCCAGCCACAGAGCCAGGTCCTCGGCCGTGGTGAAGAGGCTCGTCGCGCCGGCGTTGGCGTAGCTGAGCACGGCCTTCGCGAATCCGCCCGACGGGACCGGCGCATACGAGTAGGCCCGCCCGGGCACCACCATCTCGTGATCGTCGTGGAAATGGGTTCGCGCCATGCCAAGGGGTTCGAAGATGTTTTCTTCCGCAAACTCGGGGAACGTCGAGCCACTCACTGCCGCTACGATCTGGGCGAGCAGCGTGTACCCCATGTTGGAGTACATGTACTGGGAATTCGGCTCGAAGTTGAGGCCGCGCTGACGTTCCATCAGGCGGCGGATCTGATCCGTGGTGATGACGTCATCGAGACGCCAGCCCGCCATCGCCAGCAACTCCCATTGGTCGCGGATGCCACTCGTGTGATGGATCATTTGCCTCACCGTCACCGGGCGCCCCAGGTCCGGGACCCAGGGAAGGTGTAGCTGCACCGGATCGTCCAGATCCAACGCCCCCTGCGAGGCCAACATCGTCACGGCCATGGCCGTGAACTGCTTCGATACGGAAGCCACGTGAAACGGCGTTCTCGACGTCACGGGTGACCCGTGCTCCAGTTGAGCGCTTCCATAACCACGGGTGTACAGCATCCGCCCGTCCTGAATGAC
>JAHEKK010000223.1 GCA_024638395.1 Gemmatimonadota bacterium
TGCTCATCAACGAGCTGATCAAGCACAATCAGACCTTCGATGTCCTCGTACTCCCCAACCGCTCCCACGAGTACATGAGCGAACCCTACGCAATACGGCGGGGGTGGGACTACTTCGTAACCCATCTGTTGGGTGCGGAGCCTCCTTGGGACTTCGAGATCCAGCCGCCGCCGGGTCGCTGATCCGGTGGAGGTGCGGCACCTGGGGGAGATATGTCAGCGGGGAGCGATGAAGGCGCGGAAGCTCTCAGAATCGCGTAGAGGCGCCAGGTCCGGGTCGATGTGGAGCCAGCCCCACTGCTGTCCGAAGTGGAGCGACATGCCCTGGGAGAACGACTTCTCCAACAGGGCCATGCTCCGGTCCAGGTCATTCCTCAGGGCAGCGATGCGGGCCCGCCATCGGGTGTGTTGACCGAACCGGTAGGCGTCGTCCAGGGCGGCGAGTCTGGCGTCTGCCGAGGCTGCTCCCCGATCGTCCCCTTGGCGAGCCGAGAGTACACCGACCAAACCCATGTAGTCGATGTTGTCCGGGGCGGCCTGGCTCCAATCCTGGAAGAGGGGGAGGACAGCCAAATCGCCGCTGTAGTACCTGGCGATCGCGGACGCGAATTCGAGTGCCGGATCGTCGGAGCGGCGCGAGAGCTCCTCTTCGTACCACACGACGCTCCTCGCCAGCATCTCGGCGCCCGCCTGCTCATGGCCGTGGGCCGAGAGCTCCAGTCCCGCCAACAGGATGGACCACCCAGGGGTATCCGTCGGTGGCGCCTCGAAGGCTCCCGTCATGTCGAGAGCCTCTGACAGCAGGCTGTCCAGCAGTTCGGTGTCGCCCATCGCTGCCGCGGGGGCGATGGCCAGGTTCAGGACCCCGAGGTCCCTGGGATACCGGGTGAGGGCTTCCCTGGCGGTTGCGAGATTCGACGGATAGTCGCCGAGAGCGTGGTACGCCACGGGCGGAATACCCCAGAGCGGTGCATTCACCTGAGCCAGGGGAGAGTCGAAATCCACGGATTCGAAGACGTCGAGAGCCTCCGTCGCACGATTGGTTCTCACAGCTGCCAAGGCGTGGCCGTATACCCGAAACGGATCGCTCCCCCCCTGCGCCGCTGCAGTCCGATACTCTGCCTCGAGGTCACCCTGTACAGTCGCCAGCATGTACTCCAGGCCCAGCCGTTCGTTGGAGGTCAGCCGTCCCGGATCCGCCAGTGCCGATAGCAGGTCGGACTCGGCACCGGCATAGTCTCCGGTCCAGAACTGCACGGCGGCGGCACCAGCCATGTGAGAGCGATAGTCGGGTGCGAGCTCGGTGATTCGCTTGAACCGGGCTGTCGCTTCGGCGAAGTCCCCGCGGTAGAACGCCTCTCGTCCCGCCAGGAGCTCGTGGTACACCTCCATGTTCGGCGGTGGGGACATCGTGAAGAAGGTCTCGCCGAAGTTGAAGTGGGTTGCGAGCAGCCCCTGGATGCGTTGGGTAGTCGACGAGATGGCCTGGGAGAGGTCCGTGCTCCGGACCTGCTCGGTTACCCCGATGACGATACCGGTCTGCGCGTCTACGATTTCCGAACTGACGACGACGGTGTCGCCCTGCATTCGGATCGCCCCGGACACAGTGATGTTCGCTTCGGCGGCGTCCGCCAGCGCAGCGACGGGGTCCCCCGCACCGTCCCTCAGGGCCCCAAACATCCGAGCCACGCTCGCAGCCGGCACGGCGTTACCGATCTCTTCCCTGTGCAGTCCCTGGGTCACCCACTCGGCCAGCATGTGCCCAGCCTCGTCGAGCGCCGGATTACCGGTGCGGTTTTCGAAGGGCGCCACGACGATCCGGTCGCCTCCCTGTATCACGGGGTCCTCTGCCTGCCTGCCGCGGAACAAGGAGCTGCCAAGCAGAACGGCGGCCACGCCAGCGACCGCCCAGGGGATGATCTTGAAGATTCTTCGCTGGACGCTCGGCGTTGCGGTCAGGGTATGAGAGCCGGTCAGGGCCAGGCTTTCGATGTCGTCCAGCAGCTCGCGTGTCGTCTGATATCTGTCCCCGGGCTCCTTTTCGAGGCAGCGCATGATGATGGCGGCAAGCTTGGGCGGGACCGACGGCGCGATGTCGGTGATCGGTTTCGGCGCGTTGACCACCTGTGCGACCAGGACTTGGCGAGGGGTACCCGTGAAGGGCGGACTTCCGGTGAGCATCTCGTAGGCCAGCACGCCCACGGCGTAGATGTCGGAGCGATGATCGATTTGATCCTGGCCCGACGCCTGCTCGGGGGACATGTAGTGCGGCGTGCCCACTGCGATGCCCAGTTGCGTCAACTCGGGCCCAGCAGAAGGCAGCGCGAATGTCTTCGCCACGCCGAAGTCGGTCACCATCGCATGACGTCCCGACAGAAGTACGTTCTCGGGCTTCATGTCCCTATGGACCACGCCCAGGCTGTGAGCGTGTTCCAGGCCGTCGACGATATCGCGCAACAAGCGGAGCACCTGGGCCGGATCCATGCCACCGTCCCGGCGGAGGACGTCCCCCAGGGTTTCTCCTTCGATCAGGGACATCACGAAGTAGAGGTGGCTCCCCGCCTCACCTCGGTCGAGAACGGGAACGATGTGGGGATGATTGAGCCCGGCGGTGATCTCGGTCTCGCGCATGAAGCGCTCGATCCCCACGGTGGCGCCCAGATCCGGGTGGAGGATCTTGATGGCGACCTTCCTCTTCAGCTTCTCGTCCCAAGCCGAGAATACGGTGGCCATGCCTCCGGCGCCGAGTACGTTCTCAATCCGGTACCGATCCGAGAACGCTGCGACGGCGTCCTCGACGGTCAGGCGCGGGGTGTCAGGTCCGGTCATCCAGGAGAATATGCGCCCCGGTCGAGGTATCGGCCAGCCGAAATCGCCTCGTCAGGAGGTCGATAGGGCCACATCATGCACGCCTTCGAAGCCAGGGATACACCGACGTGGCTGAGAGGGCTGGTCCTCTGTCAGGGAGAGCGTCGGTCACCGGGGCCGACGCAGAATTCGTGGACGAAGGACATGCCCCATGAGTCTATTGACGGACATCTTTAAAAGAGCACGGTGCCGCGCTCACGTCGAAGCTCACCCTCCAAGCCTGCTTCTTGGCTGAGTACCGATGCCAAGTCTCGGAAGGGGACGCGGTGTCTTCGAAGAGCGGAGCGCTGCAAAGGAGGAGCGGCAGTCGGACTTGACACGAGAGCCCGAAGACTGACACATGGTAGGTGGGTGGGCTGAGGGACGAAGGTCAGCACAACACCGATCGCTGGGACGAACTGCTCGCGGACGTCACGCCGGCACCCGGGAGCCGGACGACCGATGCAGGATTTCTTCCCGAGTCCTTCAAAGAGCGGCTTGCGGATCCTCACCCACTCGCTGGACGCAGGGGAAGCGCGGGCGGGCGGCGCACTGGGCTACACCCATGCGTCGCCCGCCTTCGTTGTGGTTGGGCTCAAGATCGGTTGCTGCCCGTGGTCCGGGATTTCCGCAACGTCTCCTACTGGACGAGCAGCATGATCGCGCCACTCATGAGCAACATCAGTGCTGCGGGAACCGACCGCTTGAGCGGGTCGCCCACCTTCATGTGCATGGCGAGCGCCCCCACCATGAGGAGCGCCACGACCCCAGCGGCGACACGCACGGGTAGGTCGAGCCAGAGGCCGGCCAGAAGGATGATCGCGGCTCCGATCTTCAGTGCCCCCACCACGTAGAATGCCGGGTCGGGCAAGCCATACGCCTGAAACTCCTCCTTCAGGCTCTTGGCGTCTCGTCCTCGATAATCGGTCGCGGATCCGGCCCGGAGGAGCCAGACGTTCAGAAGACCAAGGCCCACGACGAGCTGCAAGAGGCTGAGGATCGAAAGCTCTGGCATAGGGTTCTCCTATACGAGGGTGCGTTTGCCCACTGAATCAATGGGATTGGAGAGGTGACCGAAAATGGGGGCCGGATTTCACTTCGCCAATGCCATCTCGATCGGGCTCCGGGCGCGTCTCTCCACATGCGCTACGGGCGAACCACCACTCGCCCCCTCAGAATCACCGGCTTCGATTCCAGAGGTGCGAGTGCATGTCGTGAAGCCCGGGCATGGCGAACATCCCGCCCCCGTCCAGGACCAGTGTCACGGAGTCGGATGGAGGTCCCTCCTCGGGAGGGTCGATGGAGAGAATGCGGCCGGCTCGAATCGAGAGGTCGGACGGAGGGCTGGTCACGCCACGTTCCACGTCAACGACCCGCACGGAGGTGATGAGCAGGTCGGGTGCCGGTAGGGGCGCCCCCTCACTACATGCGGTCGCCACGAGAGCCAAGCTCACGGCCACGGCCGTTACCGTTTTCCTCTCGGACATCACCCACTCCCTTGGATACTCCGCTTCGGATCACTTCGCGCCGTGAGTTCGACCACTCGGGTAATTGGCTCATGACCCGATCAGTCCGGGGTTTGGTGGATTGGCTGTCCGACTCGAGCGATGTCGAACGCGGTCAGCTCAGTTTGGGTCCTTTGAGCTGCCGGTCGAATTCGTCGGCGCTGGTGAGTCGGTCGAGAGAGCCCTCGATAAGACCAAGACACTCTTCGGCACGCAACAGGTTGCGCAAATGATGGCGCTGGCAGGCGGGGCATGGTTGCGACAAGAGTCCCTCTGACGCCTCTTTCCGGTTCCCCCCACCGGAGGCAACCGTGACGCGAAGCCGAGCTGCAATCTTCATGTTCGCCTGGTTCGGCGCCCTCGGTGCTCCGGCCTCCACGCAGGAGCTACCGGAGTACCAACACCCCTTCCCGGGCGGGTATCCCGCCCTGAGCTGGGGACCTGGGGCGGGTCAGATGTATATGGAGAGCTACTTCCCCCCACCTGTGACCGCGTCCCCCACCTATCCGGCGTGGTCGCCCGACGGTACGACCTTCGCCTTCGCCTACATGGGGCGCATCTGGACGGTTCCGATCGAAGGCGGGATCGCCCAACAGGCCACGTCGGGCCCGGGGTATCATTCACAGCCGAGCTGGTCGCCCGACGGTCGCTACCTAGCCTATGCGGCCGACGTCGACCTCAACTTCGACATCTTCGTCCTGGACCGCAGGTCCGGCGAATCCCGCCGGATTACCTCCGACCCGGCCCTGGACCTACGCCCCCGGTGGTCCCCCGACGGATCCCGCATCCTCTTCACGACGGGCCGCGCCGGGAACTTCGACCTTTGGATTCATGATGTGGCGTCCGATGCCGCCGAGCCTCTCATTGCCGACTCGTCCCAGGACATGGCGGGCGACTGGGTGGGCGAGGATGTCGTGTTCGTGTCCAGGCGCGGGGCGGCTGCCCTTGGCTCCGGGTCTCTATGGCGGTGGGACGCCGAGACCGGGGAAGCCGAGCTCCTGATCCGCATCGAGACCAACTATCAAGCAGCGCCAGTCGTGGCGCCACACGGGGGAACCGTGGCGTACGTCACCGATGCGTCCGGCACCAACGACCTGTACGTCGTACCCAGCCGGCGGGGCGCGTCGGGGATCCAGCCCATCCGCCTCACCCACACCACCGACACCGACGAGTACTTCCCGTCGTGGTCGCCCGACGGTGAGCGTCTCGTCTATGCGAAGAACGGCGGCACGCCCAACCACCTGCGGACCACCGACAGCGGAATGGGATTTGCGCTCTACACGGTAGGGCGGGGGGGCGGGAGGCCGAGGCCCATCCAAATCGAGGACTACGCCTGGTCCGAGCCCATGGGCGTGGTGCGAGTTCGCGTGGTGGACAGCGAAGGCGACCCGCTGCCGGCACGAATCTACCTGACCGCAGCCGATGGGCGCAGCTATTTCCCGGAGGGGAGCTTCCCTCGGGTCGTGAGCGTCACCGAGGACTACAAACCGATCGACGTGCTCTACCGGCGCGTCGACGACGATTACCTGGATCCACTCAATTTCAAATCCGAATCGATGCTCGGCGTGCCCGGCGTCTTCGATGTCTACCGCGCCGGCGGT
>JAHEKK010000224.1 GCA_024638395.1 Gemmatimonadota bacterium
GAATCCGGTTTTCAGGCCCTCGAAGTCGTCGCCGAAGAGCGTGTTGCCCAGGGCCGACACCTGGATCGAGAACCGCTGTGCCGTCTGGCCCTCCGCCGAGGCGCTGGTGAATGCCCCGAGCGTCAGAAGCGTGAGCACCCAAACCGAACGTCGCATTGGACCTCCCGTGGCGTGTCTTGTTGTGTTCATCGGGATCCCCCGCCGACCTCATGGCCGACCCGGGTCCCCCGTTTGTCAGGCTCGAGCGCCGTCCCTCTGAACTCGGGGCCTCAAACGAATCCGAGCTGGTTGCAGATTCCGGTGTCCTCGGTACCGACGCACAGCCCTAGGGTGAGCAGCTCCACGAAGTGGGCGTAGAGAGTCCAGGTCGTGGCATACATGGAATTCAACGACGACCCGGAGTTGGCTCCGAGAGGACCGTCGGGCTCGATGGTGAATGTGGGCGATCCCGCGAGGCCACCCGTGACGGTGGCCACCAAGTCGCCGTTTACCAGGACCTCGCCCCCCGTCGCCTGGAAGTTGGCCGAAAACGGCACCACGAACTCCACGACGAAGTTGCCCTGGGCTTCGGGGTTTGTCGGGTCTCCATCCACTCCCAGAACGATGACCGTACCCGAGCCATCAGGGTTGAAGGACAGGTCGATGAGCAGGCCTCTGCTGGATGTCAGGATGGAGCTGATGGTCAGAGACGACCCCTGACTCGACTCCGAGATGGCGGCCACAAACCCGATGCCCGCGACATCGGTGCCGATGAGGCCGGAGAAGGAAGCGTTGATTAGGCCGCTGATGAACGTGCCCCCCAGCACCCCATCGAGTCGCGGGCCCGAGCCTTCCTCGGCGTAGATGTCCACCTGGAAGCTCCCGTTGTTCTGGGGCGCCTGTAGAACCGGTGCGATGTCTGTGAATGCGTCGGCGACCGGGGCAAGAGGCAGCACCGGCTCTCCGTTGAGCGCGTCATAGAGAGCGAACCGAACCGATCCCTCCGGAACGGCCCCGAAGGGATCGGCGGCGTCCCGAACCCAGAAGTCCACCTCGGTGTCCCAAACGCAGGTAATCCCGTCCAACGGCACCCGGGGCACCTGGTTGAACGGGGACGGTCCCGAGGCCGACGGGATCCACGACGCCCCACCCGCGTTGCTCAAGGCCATGGCGCTGGCCAGGATGCCGGGCTCTCGGGGCGATGGGGCGGGGGTGGAAGTCGTCAGGGACTGGGCGAGGGCCTCTGCGAGGCCTTTTATGGAGTTCTGGGTCTCATCCTCGGTGATCTGCGCGTTCACGACGTCGGTCAGGCCCTGGGCGAAGTTGGCGAGTGTGCCGCCGGGACCCGACGGTCCATCGTCGCCGCAGGCGGCCAGGGCGAGGACCGTCATCACTAGGGTGGCAAATGTGGAGACGTTGGAACGCATAGAACCTCTACCTGACGTCGGGGGGACGAGGAGCCACCCGCCAATGCTGCCTGAGCCTGTGCGATTTCGCAACCGTGGCCGGCTGCCGTTGTTCTCCCGAGTGCCAAACTGGTAGAATGACGCCGCGACCGGCCGAGACGCCCCACATCTACTCACATCAGACCGCCGCTCACATGGTTCAGGATTCCGCCAATACACCAGCCGAGAGCAGTGGTGTGAGGGTGCGCGTGAGCGTGGTCTCTCACCCCGGACGTGAACGACCGACCAACCAGGACTCGTTTCTGGTCGTGGACATGGAGCGCTGGACCGACCCTGGTGTCTTGTTTGCGCGTGCGCCCGATGTCCCGGACGTGCAGCACTCGGGTGACTTCGAGCTTGGGCCCTGGGGCGCCCTACTTTGCGTGGCCGACGGCATGGGAGGGGCTAGCGGGGGGGGAGTGGCCAGCCAGATTGCGGCCGAGACGACCGGCGAGTTCATGGTGAATGAGTGGCGCACGCTGGATGCCCCCGACCGACGGATTCTGACCCGACACATCAGCGAGGCTCTGGAGCGATCCAACAGCCGTATTCGAAAGCACGTGGCCCAGTCGCCGGAGCTCGACGGCATGGGCACGACGGCCACTCTGGCCGTGCTTTGCGGAAACGGGGTGTTCCTGGGCCAGGTCGGAGACTCCCGAGCCTATCTGCTCCGGAGCGACGAGATCCATCAGCTCACGAGGGACCAGTCCTTCGTGCAGCACATGGTCGAATCGGGCGTCCCCCGCCATGAGGCCGAAGAGAGCTCGCATCGACACGTGCTTCTTCAAGCCCTGGGCACCCAGCCTAAGGTCGAGGTCGACCTCACCTATCAGAGACTTCGGGACGGCGACGTCCTCGTTCTCTGTTCCGATGGTCTGTCCAACCAGGTGCGGCCGGATGAGATGGCCCGCATCGTGAGCGTCACCCCCGATCCCACGGTCGCGTCCCGAAGTCTCGTCAGCCTGGCCAACGAGAGGGGCGGCCCCGACAACATCACGACCATCCTGTGCACCGTCCGGGGGAGCGATCTCGGCGAGGCGACGGCAGAGGACACCGTGGGGTACCAGCCGCTCCGGTCCAACCCGAGCGAGGATGACACCAAGCCCGATCTACGGGTGGGTTCTGGCGGTTGAAGTGTAGGCGGCGCCCACCGACGCGGGGTTCATGACCTCCGCCCTGACTGCGGCGCCCCGCCTGGACTACGGAGAAGCGTAGGCGCCGCACCCAGCGCGCCTTCGATCGCCACGCCCCATCCCAGAAGGCCAGGGTCCTGGCCCCCCGGGGCCATGAGCTGCATCCCCACCGGCATACCGGAGTCGTCGAGGCCAACCGGCACCGACAACGCGCAGAGGCCGAGGTAGCTGGCCGGACACGTATTGGAGAGCATGCGCCGGTTCGCCTCGAAATAGTCTTCCAGCCGGCCGAGGGACGTGACCGTCGGAGGGGTAATAGGCAAGGTCGGGGAGACCAGAAGATCCAGGCCCTCGAACCGCGCCTCTACAGCCCGGGCCAGTGCCCTCCGTTCTGCCAACGCGTCCAGGTAGTCCGCGGCCTTCATATCGAGGGCGGACGACAGGCGGCTCCCCACGGTGGCGTCCAGCCCCGCGTAGGCCGAGGGCAGGCATCGCCGGAGGAACGCGGCGCATTCGGCTGCGGCAATGCCTGAGGTCAAATAGGCTTCTGTAGCCCGGTCCAGCTCTGGGACGGCGATCTCCGTCACGGTGGCGCCCCGGGCCTTCAGCGTATCCAAGGCCTTCCGGACGACGCGGACCACGTCGTCCTGGCTCGTCGACCAGCAAGCGGTAGCGGCGGGATGGCCGACCCGGAGTTCGCCGATTCGCCGCTCTGGCACGGCCGTCCCGTCCACGAGGGAGAAGAAGTACGCCGAGTCGAGAACGGTTCTCGTCAGGGCGCCGACCGTGTCGAGGGTCTGGCTGAGGGGTACCACCCCCTCGGTCGACCACCGTCCCGCGGTGGTCTTGTGCCCGGCTACCCCGGTGGCCGACGCGGGGATACGGATCGATCCGCCGGTGTCGGTCCCCAGGGCGACCAGTGCCGACCCTTCCCAAAGAGATACCCCGGCACCGGAAGACGACCCTCCGGGCACACGGTGCTCCGAGGGGTCCCACGGGTTGACCGGCGTCCCCCGGTGGGGATTGATCCCCACGCCCCCGAAGGCCATTTCGACGGTGTGGGTCTTGCCCATGAACACGGCCCCGGCCGCGGCGAGTCCTGCAATGAAAGGGCCAGGCCTCTCCCACTCGCTGGGGAGCTCCAGTGGCGTGCCGGCCCGAGTGCGGAAGCCTTCGACGCCGTATAGATCCTTCACCGACACGGGGATACCTGCGAGGGGACCGGGATCGTCTCCGGAGGCCACTCGTCGGTCGATCCGCTTTGCCTGTCGCAACGCCGCGTCCGTGTCCCACTCCACGTAGGCATTCAGTGGGGGCTCCCGGGTCTCGTGGGCGGCGACGGCTTCCTCCACGAGGGTTTGTGCCTTCAAATCCCCGGCTCGTACGGCCGAAGCGAGGGCCTCCAGGGACTGGGTCGGGCGGAGGAACATGCCCCAACATAGCCCGGCCCGCCGGCGTCGAAAGGCGGGCGTCGACGAAGCTCAGCTTCGGCGTGCACGGTGGCTGGGGGGAGGGTGCGACGGACCCGCGCCGGGAGCGCCTACCGGTCGAGCGGGAGTTCGATACGGAATTCGATGGAGGTGCCACGGATGGTGGCGTGGATGGATCCACCGGCCTGCCGGATCGATCCGGCCATGGCCGGTGCACGCATGCCGTCGGGCTTCCCCACCCCGGAGTCGGGGGCGTAGGGCTCCAGGAGTCGGTTGGGGTCGACGTTCATCGCCTCCTCCCCCGTGACCCTCACCAGGAGAGTGAGCGTCTCCTCCCCTACGGCTTCCACGGCATAGGCGAGTTGCCCCCCACCATGGAGGAAAAGGGCGCGGGCGAAATGGGCTGCATGCTCCAGCCCCCGTGCCAGGGGCTCGAGTCCCGCCCGGATGGCGGGCGACGGCTCGGGAGGCGCGAACTCTACCTCCAGATTCGGCCCCGCCGCCGTTCGGACGCGTTTCTCGATCTGCGTCCACAACCGGGATATGTGGACGGGCTCCGGAGCGACCGGGCGGTGGGAAGAAAACGAGAGAAGCTGTTCGGCCAGGCCCGCCCCGGACACGGAGGCGTCCAACATCGCCTCCAGGCTGGCTCGGGTCGGGTGGGGGTCCGGAAGGACCTCGAGGAGCACGGAAGCGTGGCCCGCCACCACCGTCAGAACGTTGTTGATCTGGTGCGCCACACCTGCGGCGAGGCGCTCGGCTACCGTTCCGGCAGACGGGCGGGGGGACGGGTCCCCGGGCGCCGGCCCCTGTTGGTCTCTCGGGCCGCCGGTCGCCGCTTCCGGGGCGGTCGGCGTTGTCACCATGGCCTCTCCTTCGTTGCAGGTGTCATCGGCCGGTTGCCCCAGGGTCTATAGCCCGGGGGAATACGACGGTTGCCGCTCCTTCGAGCCGAACCGCTTCGTTATCGCCGCGGCCCGGTAGGTGAAGATGCGGTTCAGCTGGGGCTTGACCGCCCAGCCGTGAACCAGCCGACCCAGGGGCACGCGATAGTCCACGACATCGACGATGCGCGTGCCCCCTTCAGCTGGCTCGAACCGGTGGCGGTGCTCCCACATCAAGTAGGGCCCCCGCTCCTGGATGTCCGTGAAGCCGTGGGGTGGGTTCCACTCGGCGATGCGGCTTCTCCAGCGGAAGGGGACACCCTGGAGGCGCAGCCGGTAGTCTATGGTAAGTCCCTCCGCCATGGTGATCGGCCTTGGGGTGAGCACCCGGAAGCGTAGAGACGGTGGAGTGAGCAACTCCAGATTTTCGGCCTCGGCGAAAAACGGAAAGACGGCCGCCAGAGGGGCCGGGACCCATTGGTCCGCTTCGAGACGGTATGTGGAATCGCTCCTTCGTTCCCATTTGAGCGCTTGCACGGCTTCGGATCCATTCGTTGGGGTTGTAATCGCTCATCATAGAGACTATAGTCGTTTTCATAGCGAACTCATACCCTCAACAGTCAAATGAAACGTCCGACACCTGATCCATGAGCGATTTTCTCTCTCCTCGGCTGACGACAGGGCAGGCCGCACGCCTGCTCGGAGTGCATGCGTCGACCGTGAAACGCTGGTTCGACGACGTTCCGGAAGACGAAATGACCCCGGGCTCCCACAGGCGGCTCTCCCTGGAGCAGGTCATTTCGGAGGGCAGGATTCGCGGGCACGAGACATTTCTCGACGCTTTCGGCGCCGACGCCGGATTGGTGTGGCAGGCTTCGGAGGCCTGGGACTACGGCGACTACACGTCCCTTCACCATCTATGCTACCAGTGGGTCAAGGCTGGACGTGCCGACAAGATCGGCAAAGTCCTGCTCCACGTCGGTGGAGGCGGGCGGCTCGATGCCGCCGTGCTGGACGGGGCCTTCGGAGGCTGCCTGCAC
>JAHEKK010000225.1 GCA_024638395.1 Gemmatimonadota bacterium
GCCTCACCCTGGTCAAGGCGGCAGGGAGGAGGGTGCGGTCTTCGAACGCGTAGGAGAGGACCAGCTCCAGGGCCGACTCATCCAGTGCCGCGCCGAAGACCACTTTTGCCGGCTCGGGCGCCTCCGGATAGGTGGTGTAGACGATGGGTCCCGGGGAGAGCGAAGGGGGGAGCACCATCACGGGCTCCGACCCGCCGGAGCGTTGGGCCGCCCACGAGGGCGCCGCTTGCTCGACCCACGCCGCCGTCTCGTGGCTCGAGTGCCCGACGAAGGTGGACTTGCCGGACTCCAGGTCCACACGGAAGACGAACACCACGTCGGCGAGGTGGGGCCACTGCTTCTCCTCGGCCAGGACGGAGAGCGTGTCCCAGGTCAGGGGGTATCCGGGCCGCTCGCCCCCGGCCCGGCCCACCAAATCGACGGCGGGCCACATGAGCTTGTCCAGGAGCATCCGCCGGGCCGCCCCGGCGTAGGCCCATGCCGCGACGCCCGCCTGCTCACCCACGGTCTTCTTGGCCACGTTCTCGTGGGACCGGTGGGCGTCGACCACCTGGTAGGCCAGCACCGCCGAGAGGACGAGGGTGCCCACCAGCAGCGCGGCGACATAGGCCGCACGGGACCCGGGCCGGCCTGAACCCAAAGGAGGCGAAGAAGAGGTCATGGAAGGAAGCTGATGGGGCCCGGGGCCGCCGAGAAAGTGGGAGAGGTCAGGATTTTGTCAGAGTTGATGTACCATGGTACATTGGTACCATACCGCGGTCAGGAATGACGAGGTGTCTCGCCTGTGGAGAGGCCCCGTCCCCTACCCCACCCAAGCTCCCAGGGGGCCATGACCATCCAACGCGTCCAGACCGGCGTTCGCATGGAGCGCCGACTCGTGAAGGTCCTCAAGGGCCTGGCGGAACTCCACGACATCTCCCTGGGGGATCTTCTGGAGGGCATCGTCCTCCATGCGCTGGAGGGCAAGGCCCCCTTCACTTCACGAGAATCCCTCGAGCGCATACGGGCGCTGAAGGAGGTCTACGGGCTGGATCTCACGGCGGCAGACAGCCACCGCCTCGTGGAGGACGCATGAGCCCACAGAGCGGCAGCGCTGCGGCGAGAGGCGCGTCGACTGTTACTCCTCGAACGGCGGTAGACGA
The DNA here is from genome assembly GCA_024638395.1 of Gemmatimonadota bacterium. Lineage (GTDB taxonomy): Bacteria > Gemmatimonadota > Gemmatimonadetes > Longimicrobiales > Gaopeijiaceae > JAHEKK01. The sequence continues at coordinate 1,143 of JAHEKK010000225.1, forward strand.
GATCCGCGCCTTCGAGTCGGACGGCGTGAGCCCCGGCGCCTTCCGTCACGCCGATCACGTGCGCATGGCCTGGAACTACCTCGGGGAGATGCCCCTCAGTGAGGCTCTACCCCGCTACGCCCGCGGCCTCCTGCGCCTCGCCACCCGGGCCGGACGCCCCGACCGCTACCACGTGACCATTACCTGGGCCTTCATGTTCGTCATCCAGGAGCGGATGCTGGACGCACCCGGTGGCAGATTCGAGGCGTTCCAGGCCGCCAACCCGGACCTGTTCGAGTGGCCCGGCGGTGCTCTGGCGGCCTACTACAGCCCCGAGCGACTCGAAAGCGACGCGGCGCGAACGACCTTCTTGATGCCGGACCGGACCCACCGAAAGACGGGGTGAGGCCCGCCCTCACCCACAGTGCTCTGCCTTGGGACAGGGGTAGCGCTCGTCGCCCGCCTCCACCTGGAGAGTGGCGTGGTGGATCCGGAACCGGTCCTCGAGGCCCTGGCGCACCCGGCTCAGAAAGCCGCCGTCGGTAGTTCCCAGGGGCATCACGAGGTGGGCCGTAAGGGCCGTTTCCGTCGTGCTCATCCCCCAGATGTGCAGATCGTGCACGCTCTCTACGCCGGCGAGGCTGGCCAGGTACTGCTCCACCTGGACGGGGTCGATCCCCCGGGGCACGGCGTCCACCGCGAGATCGAAGGAGTCGCGGAAGAGCCCCCAGGTACCGACGAGGATCACCAGCACAACGACGAGTGAGATCGCCGGGTCGATCCAATACCAGTCCGTTTGCAGAATCACGACCCCCGTGACCACCACACCGAGGGACACGGCCGCATCGGCGGCCATGTGGAGGTAGGCGCCTCGGAGATTCAGATCGTGGTCCTTCCCGGAATGGAACAGGGCCGCGGTCAGGCCGTTGATCACCACGCCGATGGCCGCCACAACCACCACCGTCATGCCTTGGACAGGCTGGGGATCCATGGTCCGCCTCACGGCCTCCCACGCGATGACACCCACGGCCATGAAGAGGAGCACCGCCGACCCGAGAGCTGCGAGGATCGTCGCCCGGCGGAAGCCGAAGGTGCGACGGGCGGTGGCCCCACGGGCGGCGAGGGCTGCGGCGCCCCACGCCAACAGGAGACCCAACACGTCGCTGGCGTTGTGCCCCGCATCGGACAACAGGGCCAGCGATCCACTGACCAGACCGAACACCACCTCGGCCACGACGAACCCCACGTTCAACACCACACCGATCAGGAAGGCGCGGTTGAAGTCCTTGGGCACGTGGTGATGCCCGTGGGGATGACGGCCGCCCCCTTGCCCCGTGTCGCCGTGGGCGTGGGAATCGCCGGTTTCGTGTTCGTGCTGCGTCATAGACCCAAACTTAGTGGGGTCGCTCACGCGTGTCGCGGTCGTCGTTCCGGCGAGGTGGGTGCCGGTTCCACCCCACCCCCGCCCGCCCCTGGTTCCGCGGGACCCAACAGGCCAGAATGGTCCCATGGATCTAAGCCGCCGAGCGTTCCTGGGAACCGTGCCTGCCGCCGCCGTCGCGAATCGCCGCGGGGGCTTGATGGACCTCGACCCCCAATCCGGGCAGGTCTTGGACCCCCTTGGCGTCAGGGCCGACTTCCCCGTCGCCGACACGGAGACCTACCTGAACGGGGCCTACATCACGCCCTCTCCGACGCCCGTCGTGGAAGCGGCCAGCCAGTTCCTGGCCGCCAAAGCCCGGGACCCCATCTCGTTGGGGGACATGCTGGGTCAGGTGGACCGGGTCCGGGAGGGGTTCGCCCGGCTCATCGGCGCCAAGGCCCGGGAAGTGGGCACCCTCTTCGCCACCAGTGACGGAGAGAACGTAGTGACGAGGGCTCTGGAGCTGGGCCCCGGTCACAACGTGGTGGTGGACGATCTCCACTACGAGACCACGTACCTCCTCTACGAAGAGCTGGCCCGGACCCGCGGAGTGGAGCTTCGGATCGTGGAGAGCGTGGAGGGGGCGGCCCCGGCCGAGCGGTACGAGCCTCTCGTGGACAACAACACGCGACTGGTCTCCGTCTCCTGGGTATCTCATCAGAACGGCTACCGCCACGACCTGGAGGCCCTCGCCACCGTGGCCCACGACCGGGGTGCCTACCTGTACGTCGACGCGATCCAGGGCATCGGCGCCCTCGAGCTGGACGTCGTCTCGGCCGGCGTGGACTTCCTGACGGCCGGCACCTACAAGTGGCTCCTCGGGGGCTTTGGCGTGGCCCCCTTCTACGTGCGTGAAGAGCTCCTGGATCTCATAGGCCCGGACCGCTTCGGCTCACTCCACATCGACGGAGGAGGCCCCACCAGCGGATTCCGCATCTACGACGACGGCCGGAAATACGGGTACGCCACCATGGCCTTCGGGGCCGTCTATCAACTCCACGCGGCCCTGGACTACCTGGGCCGGGTGGGTGTGGACCGCATCGAGAAACACACGGTCCCCCTGGCTCAGGCGCTGCGTGCGGGCCTGGTCGACCAGGGGTTCCGGGTCTGGACGCCGGAGAACAACGCCTCCTCCATCGTCGCCTTCGTCCACGGCCGGGATCCGGAAGGCGTGGCCCGGGTTCTGGAACGCGAACGGATCCGCGTGAGCCTCCGGGAGGAGAGGGCTCACATCCGGGCAGGCGTGGCGCTCTTCAACACCCAGGCGGACGTGGACCGCTTCCTGGAGGTGTCGAAGACCCTCTGACGCCGTGAATGCCCGTCCCGGCCTTCAGCCTTCCCCGCCGGCGCCCGGCATGGGTCCGGAGGGCACCTTGCCCTCCCGGGCCAGGTGTTCTTCCACGGCCAGCAGATTGTCCTCCCCCGCGCGGCGAACCACGTCGAGGAGCTCGCCCATGGTGGTGACCTCCTCGTATTGCTCGTTGACGAACCAGTCCAGGAAGCGCTCGGCCAGGAGATTCCCGTCCTTCCGGGCCACCGACACGAGCTCGTAGATCTGGCCGGTCACTTCCTTTTCCCAGTCCAGGGCCATGGCCACGGCCTCTTCCGCCGAATTGAACACGCCCCTGGGCGCGGGAATGTCGGGAATGTGGAGCCCGGCGCCCGAGTCCACGATGTATCGTACGAATCGCATCGCGTGGTCCCGTTCCTCCTCCGCCTGCGCGTAAAAGAAGCGTGCGAGACCCGTGAGGCTCTCACCGTCGAAATACGCGGCGATGGAGATGTACTGCATCGACGCCCCCATCTCGTTGCCCACCTGCTGATTGAGCTTCTGGGTCAACGCATCGCTGCTGGCCAACATGTCAGGCTCCTGTGTTTTGATCGTCCGCACTCGACTCACCGGCGGAACGGGTGACTGGACCGCTCGTGAGGGTGGATGTCCCCTGGCGAATCCCCCGTCCTCCATCGAACTTGTTTTCCGCCGAATCCTCCCAAGAAGGAAGATCCCCCAAGATGATGCGCGCCGGAACCGTTCTCACCTGCCTGGTCTGTGCCGCCGGATGTGTCACGGCCGAGGCCCAGGTGGTGAACCCCGAAGAGCAGATCGCACAGGCGCTCGTCGCCGCACCCTCCGACAAGGCCGACGGGGCCCGGGTCCTGGGATTCGCCGAGGACGGAAGCCTCGTGGAAATCCGGGCCGGTAGCAACGACCTGATCTGCCAGGCGGACAACCCGGCAGATGAAAGATTCTCTGCGTCGTGCTACCACGAGTCCCTGTCTCCCTACTTCACCCGGGGCCGTGAGCTGGATGCCGAGGGAGCCCCCAGAGAAGACCGCTACCGGATTCGGTTCGAGGAGATGGAGTCCGGGGCCCTGGCCAAGCCCGTGATGTCGGCAACCCAATACATCTTCGACGGCACGTGGGACGCCGAGACCCGAACCGCCTCCGGCGCCATCCGCTGGACCATCTACGTCCCCGGCGCGACGCCGGCGTCGACGGGGCTGTCGGAACAGCCCGTGGACGGCGGCCCGTGGCTCATGTTCGCAGGGACGCCGGGCGCCCACATCATGATCGTGCCCCCCCGGGACGGCCAGTAGGATTTGGGGCAAGGCGCCAGGTCAGGGAGGTCTCTTTTCGCCCTGGCCCTCATCGCAGCGGCCGCGGCGGGACCTGGCGCCCACCCGCTGGCCGGGCAGGAGGAGTTCTCGACCCGGGCCCCGGTCGACAGCGTGGTCATCGGGGGCCGGGCGGACACCCAGTTCAACACCACCTCGGTCGACGGGGTGCCCGGGAGCGAGTTCCTGCTTCGCCGGGCCCGTCTATGGGTATCCAGCCGGCTGAACGAGGTGTTCGACGGGGTCGCCTCGGTGGAGTTCACGGAGGGCCAGGCCCAGGCACGGTACGTGTTCCTCAGAGCCTGGCTCCACCCGTCCTTCCGGGTGACCGCCGGCCAGTTCAAGCGGTCGTTCGACCTTTTCAGCCTGACCAGCTCGAGCCACATGCTCCCCATCGAACGCACCGGGAGTATCCGGGGGGTCGAGGACTGCGCCGGCGTCGGCAACGTGTGCAGCTATTCCCGGTTCTCGGAGCAACTCCAGTACGGGGCCGTTGACATGGGGCTCATGGTGGAGGGGGATGTGGGCGGCCGAGAGGGCGAAGGGGTCGTGTACTACCGGGCCGCCGTCACCAACGGCGAGGGCGGAAACATCCGGGAGACGAACGGGGCCAAGTCGGTGTCGGCCCATGTCGCACTTCGGCCCGCTCGCCACCTCGAGTTGGGCGGGGGGGTGTCCAGCCACGACTACGCCAACGAGAGCCTCGGCACGGACCG
>JAHEKK010000226.1 GCA_024638395.1 Gemmatimonadota bacterium
CGGCACCCCGTTCCTCATCCGTTCCGGCGTCCGATCGGCCATGTAGTCAGCGGTGAGTTCGATCAAGAAGAACGGATTCCCTCCCGCCAGACCGACTACCTCCCTGCGGGCCGAATCGGAAAGGCTCCTCGAGGCTACGGACTCGACCAGCTCCGTCGATGCCGCTTCGTCGAGCTCCTCCAGTCGGATCGCCACCACTGCGCCGTCCGATTCCAACTCTGCCGTGAAGCGCCCAACGAGCTCACCGTGACTGAGCTCACCCTGCCGGTAGGTGAGGATCACGCCGAGGTCTCCCGGCGGCGACCGCCGATGCATGAACTGAAGCACCGCGGCTGAGGTCTCGTCAGCCCACTGGAAGTCGTCCACGAAGAGCAAAGTCGGACTTTTCTCCGACACCGCACGGAACAGGCGAAAGAATGCCTCGCACGTCCGACGCGGCAGACTCCCGGGCTGGACGTATGGCACCTCCGGGAGGGGGCCGGGGCCGTCGTGGAACTGGGGCATGAGGCCCAGGAGTACCGACCTCCACGGGTCCTCCAGGCCACGGAGGACGTCCCCGACCCAGTCTTGGTTCAAGGCCTCCACAAGAGGATTCAGCGGAATATTCCGTTCCAGCTCGGCGGGCCGTGCGCGCAACACCCGGTACCCCCTGAACCTGGCGCCCTGAAGCGCCTCCTGGACGAGCCTCGTCTTCCCAAGCCCCGCCTCACCGCAGATGACGACCGTGTTTCGACGGCCGGTCGCCCGTTCGTTGAAGATCGACCGGGTCAAATAGGCAAGCTCCTCTTCGCGCCCGCAGAGTGGCACCTCGAGGGTCGGCGGTATTGCGACATCGGGTGGGAGCAGCGGGCGTTGAAACGTTGCCCTGACGCTCGCGAGCAGGGCAGCCGTCTCCGGCTCGGGCTCCCAGTCCCCGGCTCGCCCCAACCGGTCGGCGAACCCCAGGTAGACCGCCTCGGCTTCTCTGACCATCCCTCCCATCGCCCGAGCCTTCATTACCCGCCGAAGAATGACCTCATCTCCCGGATCCAACAGGAGCAGGGCTTCCGCGGCTCGCCTTCCGGCCCCCCAATCCTGTGAGGCTTCCGCCGCGGCCCACGACCCGAGGGCCTTCTCTCTAAGGCGGGAGCGAATCTCCACCCGTCGAAAGTCCATCCAATCTTCAAAGGCCTCACTTGGTGGCGCGGGGAACGCGCTGAGAAAGCCTCGGCGTATGAGGTCCGCGGCCGCCTTGAACTCGGGTCGCCGAATGTACTCCTCGAAGTCGTCGAGATCGCACCCCACGATCCCCTGGTACACTCTGACCGATTCGCCCTCCACCTCGGCCAGGCGTCGGGCCATCTTCCGGTTCAGCTGATACAAGAGCTGACTGAGTCGATGGCGGGTCTTGCCGATGTCGGCCTCTTCCCACAGAAGCGACTGGAGGTTCTGCCGCGGAAGCCGCTCCCGGCCCTCTGCCAGCAGCAGCGTCAGCAGCGAGATCTGGAACGGCGACATCGGGACGCTCTTGTCCTCGTCGAACAGGACTGGGCCCCCAAAGAACTCGAATCGGAGTACGGAGTGTCCGGACATTTGCTCGCTCCATCCATCGGCCCTGGTCATCCTACATCGTCGCTGCAGCCGAGCGCGAGCCCGGCGCCTGGGCTCTGACCGCCACGTGGCCCCCCTGGTAGATCGACGCCCTGCGCGACAGTGCGCGGGGTCCGAAACCGCCGGACCGATCCTCCTGCATGAGCCATGCTTCGAAGAGCCATTCCCAGCCCAAACACTCCCTGGCCTCCGAGGGCCGAACCCCGCACAGACGACTCATCTGATTGCTCAGGGCAAAGCCGTCGGAGTACCCCAGGTCGCAGGCCACTTGGAACAGGCTGTCGTCGCCATTCTGCAGCCGAATGCAGGCTCTCACGAGACGCGACATATGGAGCCAGTGGGAAGGAACCGGGAGAGACCGGGTCAGGAATCGGCGGCCCAGGGCTCTTCGAGACACGTAGAGGTTCCGTGCGAGGGCAGTGATCGTCCGTACGCCCTCGCTCAGCTCGACCGTGCGGCGGATCGTCCGAAGGGTCGCTTGGTCCATGGAGATGCCGCGCCATACGAGGTATTCGGTGACACTCGCGGCGAGTGAGGCCGGCGGCCTCCGGAGAATCAGCGCCACCTCCCGGGCGTCCACGTATTCGTGATACGGCAGCACTGCCTGAGGTCGAGTCCGCTCGATCGCTCGGAGCACCTGCGTTACCGAACGGACCCGTGCACTCTCCGGCAGAATCATCAACAGCGGCAGGCCGCCGGGCCTCTGGGATGCAATGGGTAGATCCGACTCCCAGCCAGGCACACCCATGTTCCACACCTGCACCCAACCGGGGCCGCGGCGTTCGACGGCATGACTGCCGTGATCCAGAAAGCGGGCGTACGGGGGCCCCAAGAGCGACAGGGAGCCGGCAGGGCATTGCTGATTCGGCATGGAAGTGCCTCGCGCTGGAGTGGTCGAGATAGGGAGAGCCACGGTAGTTGTCCGCCGTCATCGATCGATCATCGGCTCCCGGCCGGAGATCCCCGGGGTCGGCACTTTCCAGCGCGACAGCGAAGACGGCACCGACGCCCGAGGCTACGCGCGTCGGTAACCCGCCTCCGGCCAGCCGCACCGGGACCGGGGAGTGTTCATACGCTCGGTCGTCGTCGAATCTCTCCGCACCAACGATCTCCCAGGGGCCCTCTTGTGCGGCAATTCCCCACAGGCTAGCTCTTCCTGCGCGGCGCGCCAGGCGGCAGTTCACCGCCGGCAGACCGCCGCGAGAACGTCCATGTTTCGGAGGTAGTATGCAGTTCCTTTCGACCAAGGGAGGGCTCCGCGGCGCCCTCCCGGCCGCCCTCTGGGCGGTGACCCTCGCCGCATGTGAAACCCCGTCAGACGTCCACACCCACCCTGGTGCCACCCTCAGCTCAGACGCAGCAGTCTTGCAAGACGTGGGCACCGGCAATCTGCCCGCCCTGGCCAAAAGGGTCCGTCAAGTCACGGCTCGCTATCACTCCCCGGTTCAGGCCGCCAGGGCCGGCTACGTGGAGCCCGACGAGTGCGTCGCGGTCCCGGGACTCGGCGGGATGGGATACCATTGGGCGAACTTCGGTCTGGTGGACGACTCCTACGACCCCATGGTCCCGGAAGTCATGCTCTACGAGCCGGGCCCCCAGGGTCAGCCCCACCTGGTGGCCGTGGAGTACATCGTACTCGATCTGGGCCAGGCAGCTCCGACATTCGGTGGGCATCCGTTCGACGTGGGCGGCACGCCGGTTCCGGCACCCCACTGGAGCCTTCACGTCTGGGTGCACAAAGACAACCCGAACGGCCTCTTCACGCCGTTCAACCCCAACGTGAGTTGCGGCGCCGCGTAAGCTCGGCGAACGACACCCCCCCTCCGGTCTTGCCCCTGAGGCCGGAGGGGGCGTCCCGCATCACGTGACCACCCTCCCCACGCCCGGCCCCTGGCACCGCGCAGCCTTCCTCAGCCGTCCCAACCGCTTCGTGGTCCATGCGCGCCTCGACACGACCGGCCAAGAGGTCCGCACCCACCTTCCCGACCCGGGCCGCCTCGGCGAGCTCATGCTCCCCGGCGCCACTGTCTGGCTCAAGCCCGCCACCACCCCCCGCAAGACGGCCTGGTCCACCATCTATGTGGAGTCGCCCGGCGGGTCCCTCGTCTGCTGCGACACGCGCCGTCCCAATCTCCTACTCCGAAAGGCACTCGAGGACCAATCCCTTGACGAGTTGGCCGATTGGACCCTGGTGCGGACGGAAGCGGCCTGGGGGTCCTCCCGGTTCGACTTCGAGTTGGCGAGAGGGGACGACCGGATGCTGGTGGAGGCCAAGGGTGTATCGTGGATCGAGGGGGGCCGCGCCCGATTCCCCGATGCCGTCACCGCCCGTGGCACCCGCCATCTCCGGGAGCTGGCGGAGCTCGCCCGGGGCGGCGGTGAGGCATCCGCGATCTTCGTCATGCAGCGGTCCGACAGAATCGACGCCATCGAGGCCGCCCGCGAACGCGATCCTGCCTTCGCCGACGCATTGGGTGAAGCCAGGGCTGCGGGCGTCGTCCTCCTGGGCCGACGCACGACGGTGACGCTGGACCGGACCACCCTGGGGCCGGCCGTACCCGTGTTGTAACCTCCAGGCGCTTGGAGAATCCACTACCAGGAGGATCGGGATGTCGAGGACGACTCGGATGCTGGCCACCGTAGCGCTTCTAGCCCTGCCGTGGGCCTGCGGCCCTCAGCAGGAACAGGAGGCCTCCGATGTCACTCCCGCAGCGGCGGAGCCACCTCCCTACGAGACCACTCCCGTGGCCGAGGGCGTGTGGCAGTTTCGTTGGCAAGGACACAACGCCCTCTTCGTGGAAACAGCGGAGGGAACGGTCGTGGTGGACCCCATCTCCACCGAAGCCGCGGCCACCTTTGCAGAGGAGATACGAGCCACGGTAGGAGACCAGCCATTGCTCGCGGTCGTCTACAGCCACAGGGATGCGGATCACGCCACCGGTGCAGAGGTGATCCGGGCCGCCCTCGGGCCTGATGCGCCAGTCGTAGCCCACGAGAACGCTCTCGCACCTCTGCAGCAGGCGGCGAATCCCGATCTGCCGCCGCCCGATGTCACCTACGAGGATGAGATGACGCTCGCTGAGTCGAGCCGCCCGGTGGTGCTGAGCCATCCCGGCCCCAGCCACTCCGATGACCAGAGCGTGGTGCTGATCCCGGACGTGGGCGTCGCCTTTGCAGTGGACTTCGTGTCTCTTGACCGGGTCGGCTACCAGGAGCTCCCGGGGTGGCACATGCCCGGTCAGCTCGAGGCCATCCAGCACCTCCTCGGACTGGAGTTCGACACCATCGTCTTCGGCCACGGGCCCATCGGTGACAAGGCCGCCATCGAGCGGCAACTCGCCTACTACGAGGCCCTGGCAGAATCCGTGCGTCGGGCCATTGCGGATGGACTCACCGAGGATGAGGCCGCCGAAACCGTGCACCTGGAAGATTTCGCGTCGTGGGGCCAGTACGACGAGTGGTTTTCCATGAACGTCCGGGGGATGTACCGGCTGTTGTCGGAGGGATAGGAGAAGCGGCGTTCCGACCCTGGATCTTCGCACACACGGTCTGTCGTGGGCCCCAGCCCGGCGGGAACCGGGCACCGGCCCCTAGGCGTCGAGGGTCATGAAGAGGTTGTTGAGTGACTCGGACACCGTGGGGTGCGAGAAGACCGCATCCCGGAGCGCGGTCCAGGGAAGCCCTCCCATCATGGCCGTTTGGATGACGGTAATGACTTCTCCTGCGTCGATTCCGAGGATCGCAGCGCCCAGGATCTCCTTCGTACCAGGGTCGACCAACGCCTTCATGAATCCCCGGGCCTCGTCGGTTTCGATTGCTCTCGCCACCCGGGTCATGGGTAGCTTGGCCACCCGGTGCGGCCGACCCTCGCGCTTCGCCTCTTCCTCGGACATCCCCACGCGACCGAGCTGGGGGTCCGTGAAGAGCGTATAGGGCACGATGCGGTCGGACTTCGAGCCTCCGCCGCCTTCCAGGAGGTTGTTCCGGATGATCCGGAAGTCGTCGTAGGAGGTATGGGTGAAGGGCGGTCCTCCGGTCACGTCTCCAAGAGCCCAGATCCCATCTACGGCCGTTTCGCACCGGTCGTTCACCGGGACGAATCCCCGTGACCCTACCTCGATGCCCGTGGCCTCCAGGTTCAACAGATCACTGTTGGGGACCGTGCCGATGGCGAGGAGGAGATGGCTGCCTTCGATCCGCTCATCGTCCGCCGCGCCCCGGATCCCGATAGACAGGCTGCCCTTGGAGCCCGGCCCCGGATCGACCGGGTTCACATC
>JAHEKK010000227.1 GCA_024638395.1 Gemmatimonadota bacterium
ACCAGTTCCTCCCCGTGATCCTGGGCCAGTCCATCGAGAGCCCCCTCACCCGGTTCGTCATCGCATGCGCTTCCGTCACACAGCTCATCTACATGTCCGAGGTCGGGGCGTTGCTCCTCAAATCCCGGCTCTCCATCGGGCTGGGCGACCTGGCGGCCATCTTCGCGCTGCGTACACTGATCACCGTGCCGATCTGTGCGGCGATCGGACACTGGATCTTCTGAGTTTCAGTCCCGGAAGGCCTCAAAGATCTCCCTGAGGCCCTCCTGGGATACCATCACGGCGTCCGCCACCTCGGGAGCGAATTGACGGCCTGCCCCATCGACGATATGGGCAATGGCGGCATCCCACTCCCAGCCGTGCTTGTAGGGCCGGGTCGAAACGAGGGCGTCCAACACGTCTCCCATGGCCACGATGCGGCTCGGGATCGGGATCTCTTCCCCGGCGAGGCCTCGCGGATACCCGGTGCCGTCCCACCGCTCGTGGTGGTTGAGGGCGATATCGGCGGCGGCCTTGAGAAGCGGGGTGCGGCACTCGGCAAGGATCTCGTGTCCGATGGTGGTGTGCTGCTTCATGATCTGGAATTCGCTGTCGCTCAGCCTCGACGGCTTCATCAAGATGTGGTCGGGCACCCCGATCTTTCCGATGTCGTGCAGGGGGGCGGCCAGGAACAAGGTGCGCTGCTGGATGGGGTGCAGACCCAGCTCTCCTCCGATCAGCTTGCTGAAGTGGGCCAGCCGGTGGGTGTGACTCCCGGACTGGGATTCACGGAAACCCAGAGCACGCGATAGAGAGAGAATGGCCTCCTGTTCCCGGTCCTCCAGGGCTCGGGTCGCCATGTCGACTTCGTCGGCCAGCCACTCCGAGCGCTGGTGCATGGCCCGATACCCCGTTCGCACCGCCAACATGTTCTGGGTCCTGGCCTGGACCTCGCGGGCGGCAAGCGGTTTGGTCAGATAGTCGTTGGCGCCCGCTTCCAGCGCCTCGAACCGAAGCTCGGGATCCTGTGCGGCGGTCACTACCACGATGGGCACACCCGCCATGTGGGGCAGCGCCCGCAGCTCCTTGACGACGGAGACGCCGTCCAGCCCGGGCATCTGGTGGTCGGTAATGACCAGGTCGGGCTCGTTGTGCGTGCACCACCGCAACGCGTCCCGAGGCGCATTGAACGCTTCCAGGCGGACTCCCTCCAGACCGGCGAGCATCTCCGCCATCACCTCCCGGGCAAGGAGGTCATCGTCCACCAGAACGATGCGGGGGTTCTGTATCGAATCGCCGCTGACGGCGTGGGACCACCTCTTCGTACTACGCTCCATGTCTCTCCAATGCCTCTCCGGCCCACGGTGCAGAAGGCGCCTCGCTGTCGCCTGGTGGACTGAGTCTTCTTCGGCAGAGAAGCCAAGAAACGGAACCGGTTCTGCTCTGTGGACGCCGACCCCACGGCCTTCGGCCGCGTCAAGCGTACTGGACGAGACTGAACACTTCGATGGGAGCCAGCGCTTCGCGTCCTCGGAGACCGGTCAGCTCGATCACGAAAGCGCAAGCCAGGATCTCGGCCCCCGACGGGCGCACCAACTCGACGCACGCGCCCATGGTCCCCCCGGTGGCGAGGAGATCGTCTACGAGAAGGACCCGGGCCCCCCTGTGGAACGCGTCTCTGTGGACCTCGAGGGAGTCGGACCCATACTCCAACTCGTAATGGAAGGCGTCGGTGTCGAACGGGAGTTTCCCCGGTTTCCGGATGGGAACGAAGGACGCATCCAGAGCGATGGCCAAGGGCGCAGCGAAGATGAAGCCTCTGGCCTCGGCGGCGGCAACGGTCGTCACCCCCTGGCCCGCGAAACGCTCGGCAAGCAGGGAGACCGAGGCCTTGAACGCATCCGGATGGGCTAGCAGAGGTGTGATGTCGCGGAAGAGGATGCCTGCCGACGGGAAGTCGGGGATGCTCCTGATGTGTGCCCTGAGATCCATGCCTTCCCACCTCATCGGAGACCGACCGGCGTGGCGTCTACCCCGCGCAGGGCCCCCTGGACATCCGCGACACGTCCATCGGCCAGGACGTGTGCACCCTGTGAAACGGTCTGCATGGCGGCCGCCCCGCGATCGATCATGACCCGCGGTCCGCGAATCAACGCCGGTTCGTGCCTTCGGCCGCCTTCTCACCCCGCTGCACGGCGATGTACGAGAAGTTGAAGCACATCTCTTCGTCCGAGCCAAAGCCGCCGAACACGGTCGCGCTACCGGGGTTCTCAAACACGCATTCCACGGTCAGTTGCGTCCGCTCCAGGTCCTCTGCCGAAAACACTTTGGGCTCGACGAACGTGAAGTCACGCTGCCAGGCCAGATCCCAGCGCGGAACGGAGAGGAGGGTCTCTCGCCGGCCGTTCCGGTCCGTCAGATAGATGCGGCCGGAATGACCGATCGCGTGCATGTGGAGGTTGGCGGAGTGGATCTCCAGGGCTCCGATCTCGTCCTCGGGAACTTCGGTCACGGCCGCGACGTACCCCACCCAGTCTCCCAGCGTCTCGGTAACCGCGTAGGTGGCCTGCTCGCCGGCCGGGATGACCATGGAACCGTTGCCCTCGCCGTTCAGCCAGCGGTTGTTGGTCTGGGCAAAATGAAAGGCCGGGCGCTGGACCTCGGCAGCGGTGGTGAACTCGAGGACCGTCCCTTCATCGGATTCCCCGGGGGCCTCCGCGGAGTAATAGTGCATTTGCACCACCAGGGCGCTCCCCGGCGCCATCGGAATCCCGGTCCCCTCGGGGAAGGACTGGCCGAACATGCCCGGGGCCCAGTGGGCCAGCCAGAAGTTGTTCCTGTTCAACTCTCTGACACCGTCGGGGTGCTGCGCTTCGTAGGCCTCACGCTCGGCCCTGCGCCCCAGCCTGTCCGGCAGAGCGCCGCCGAAGCACTGGTAGCCCAGGCCCTCCTCTCCTTCCGTCAACGCATGGAACTCTGCGCTCACTTCGGGAGACGCCGCATACACCACCGTGTGGTGCGCCACCCGGTCATTGCCCGGAACCGTCCGGAAGCCCGTCACGTAGCCGTGGCTCTCACCGGGCCAGTCCACCACAAAGCAACGGTAATCGTCGACGCGGTCCTGGTCGGGCTGGTATGCCATGCCCGGCATGATCTCGACGGAAATGTCCGGGACGAATGTCGGCGATGGGGACGTGGGACCGGACGACGTGGGTGTTACCTTGCCCTTGGGGAAGCCGGAATCCGCCCACCCACGGAACAGGACTACCGTCTCGTCGTCGAGAGACAGATCCCCTTCGTACTGCTGGTGCCCCGTCTCCGCGAGCCACGGCGGCATCCGCCGGCCGGCGACCATCCGGGTGATGTCCCGGTGCCGCTCATAAGCCTCCTCGGCGTCCTCCATGGAGAAGGCGATGCCTCCTTCGGCGTGGCAGCCCAGGCACCTTTCTTCGATGACCGGCCGGATGTCTCCGTAGTACTCCTGGGCTCCCAACGGAACGGCCGACAAGACCACCAATCCCGACACGAACCCGGCTCGCCGTAGGCAAAGCATCAGGCTCCGCCCTCCGTCTGCAATCGATCCGCCACGGCCTCAACCTCGTCGAGGACCCTCAGCAGGTTCCCACTCCACAGCATGCCGATCTCCTCTTCGGTGTACCCTCGTCTCACCAGCTCGAGAGTCACGTTGAACGTCTCCGAGGCATCGTCCCAGCCGTCCACCCCACCGCCTCCGTCGAAGTCGGAGCTTATCCCGACGTGCTCGATTCCCATGAGATTCACAAGGTAGTCGACATGGTCGATGAAGTCCGATACGCCGACAGGCTCGGCATCGACCTCGTCCTTCCGGGCCGATGACATCCGCCTGATCTCCTGGACCTGCTCGAAATAGGGCCCTCGCTCAGCCTCGGGGAGCGCTTGGATCGCTGCCCGATCGAGGAGCTCGACGTCCATCTCACCCGCGATCTCCTCCTCGATGACGCGAAGAGCGTCCTGGAATGCAGCATTCTTCTCCGAATCGAGGTAGCTCCGGAACGCGACGGTCTGAACCACACCACCGTTTGCCGCCACGGCGCGGAGCTGCTCGTCATCCAGGTTGCGGCTGACGTCGTTGAGGGCTCGGGCCGACGAGTGCGAGGCGATGACCGGCGCTTCGCTGAGCTCGATCATCTGCATGATCGCATCCTTGGAGGGATGGGAGATGTCGATCATGATGCCGAGGCGATTCATCTCCCGGACTGCCTCACGTCCAAGGTCGCTCAGGCCGTCGTGTAGCCATACGCCATCCCGCTCTCCGGTGTTCGAGTCGGAGAACTGGCTGTGGCCGTTGTGGGCCAGGGACATATACCGGCCACCCAGCTCATGGAACTCCTCGATTCGGTTCAAGTCCAGGCCGACGGGATAGGCGTTCTCAATCCCGATCATGGCCACCTTCCTGCCGGAGGCGACGATTCGCCGGACGTCGTCGGACGTGTAGGCAATCTCGATGCGGTCGGGAGCCTGCTCCTCTGCGAGCCAGCGGATCGCCCTAAACTTGTCGATGGCGTTCTCATACGCAGCGGCGTATCCGGCGTCGTCGAGGTCACCCTGTCCCGTGTACACGATGAACCACGCCACATCCAGGCCGCCGGCCTCCATCTTCGGGAGAGTGACCTGGGTCGGAAGATCCGACGTGTAGTTCCGCTCCTCAGTGAAGTTCTGGGTGTTGATGTCGTCGTGGGTGTCGAGAGTGATGACCCGGTCGTGAATCCCACGGGCCCGCTCCACCAGCTCGGCTTCGGTTTCGGCGGCGCCCTGGCCTTCGGCTCCGTCGCTCGGGCCGCAGCCGGCCATGATCAGGGCCGCAAGGGGAATCGCAAGCACGTATCGTGAACCGCTCTTCATGAGCCTTCCTGACGGCTGTGGTGTGAAAGCGCCTCTCGCGACCCCGTTTTGCAGCACGAGGGTCGCTGGGCTGCAGGGGAAGTATGACGACAGCCGCCTCGACAGGCGAACCCCCTGGGGCAGCTCCCCACAGGTCTGGCTCACACGTTCGGCCGAGTTCCGGGAAGTGTCTCTGTAAAGAAATCTTCCGGGTTGGTCGAAAACCACTCCACGCCCCGCATGGAAAACGCACAATCGGCACCCATGGAGCCGCACTTGGCCGCCCCCCGTATCCTTTCGGTGATTCAGTGCCTTACGGCCGCGTTGGTCGCCACTGCCATTTCGGCGGCCTCGGCCGGCGCCCAGGGGCACGCGCCCTACCTACCCTCTCAGCATTGGGCCAGGGTGGCCCTCCAACGTCTGGCCGGCACGGGTGGCCTCGACCTGGCCCCGGCGAATTGGGCATGGCCTCTCAGGGAAAGTGAGGTGCGGGCGCTGTTCGAACGCGCCAGCGCCGCCGGCCATGCCTCGGGCTCGGTGATCGCCGATCGGTATCTGACGAGGCTCCGCCGGGAATTCGGGGACCCGCCGTCCTCTCCGTTCAGCTATGTCCTGAACGTGGGCCCCTCCTGGACGGCTCAGGAGGGTAGCCTTCTCGGAGGACGGACCTATTGGGTCGAGGGAGAGGGCTGGAACTACCCGGGGCCGGTTGCCCAGGCGGGAGAGGAGCTCTGGTCCGAACGTGTGAGCGCCCGAATCCGCGTCGCCGGCAGTGCCGGGGCGGCATTCGAGGTGGCTGGTCCCGGAGGCGAGAGCCGGGTGCGCCAGGCATTCGCCGACGTGGATCTCGGTCCGGTCGTCTTGTGGGGCGGCAGGCGATCGTCGGCCCTGGGTCCGAGCACCCGCGGAGGGCTCGTCCTCTCCGGCGGCATCCCCCTCGACGGAGGCGGCCTGGCAACACCCTCCGGGTTTCGACTCCCGTGGCTACTCAAGGCCCTGGGTCGCGTTCGGATCACATCTCAG
>JAHEKK010000228.1 GCA_024638395.1 Gemmatimonadota bacterium
TGGCTGCGAACTGCCACCATTCGAAGGAGTCGTGGACCTCCAACTCGTCAACGTACCGACGGGGAAACAGAAGCGGTTGTTCTCAGGTAGCGTGTGGGTTCGCATACACGAACTCGCAGGGTTCCCCTTCAACGTCTGTGATCAGCCGATTGCCGAGGGCCCAGTGGACATCCATGGAGTGGACCACCTCGTAGCACCAGGCGTCTTCGACGGTGCGAAGGGAAGCTTCGCTTCCAACGGCGTGATCACGCACAGTGCCGACGGCAGCGACGTTCGGCTCCACCACACAACCAAGCTCGATGGATCCGGGGGGTTTCCGCCCACGGGAACAGTCCGCCTCCGCTGAAATCCAGGGTTTCGTCTGCTGACGTCCGATAGCCCCGCAGGGAACAACTTCCTGCGGGGTGTGGGAATTCCCCGTCCTGGAATGACGGAGCCCCGCGGAGGCTTCACCCTCCCAATGAGCCGGCTGGGTCTCGAACCCATACTTTGCTGGGCGGACGGGGAGTGCATTCCTTTTGCGATCCCGAATTCAGCCTGGATGGCCCGTTGCTGCGGCGCTGAGTCTTTGAAGATCGTGGAGCGCTTGCACGGAGGATCTCCTTGCTCGATTCCCTTTGTTCCGGCATCCTCAGCGCACCGTTGCCCCCCTTTTTCAAAGAGACCGCCAATGAGCACGAGTCGTCGCTCGTCATCCCTCCCGCATTCAGCGGGGCACACCAGATGGATCACTGCAGCATTTGCGGCGGCCCTTCTTCTACCGCTGGCCGTCGGGCCTGCGTCAGCACAATCAGAGGACGAGGAGGTTGTCGACCTTTCCACAACGTCGAACGAGGGGCAGAGCCACTTCTGGGCAGGCGTCGAGGATGCGCAGAACGTTTTTGCCGTCGGTGCGGCGCGGCATCTGGAGCTCGCCGTCGAAGCGGATCCATCGTGGGGCATGGCCCACGTCATGTTGGCCCACGTCGCCCCGATGTCCAACGATGATCGGCTGGCCATGATGGCCAAGGGCCTGGACATGATGTCGGAAGCGACCACCGATGAGCTGTTGCTCGCGACCGCGCTCAGAGCGTGGCGGAGCGGCGGAGCCGCGGATGCGTCGCGTATGATGGCGCTGCTCAGCCGGATGAACTCCGACGACCCCCACGTTCTGGTCTGGTCGATGCAGATCGCCAACGCCCGCGGTGATCGAACGGACCCTGCAGAGCGGCAGCGCCGGATCATCGAGCGTTTTCCGGACTACGCGCCCCCTCACAACACCTTGGCCTACGTGCTCTGGGGTCAGGGTGACAAGAACGGGGCGTTGGATGCCATACGTGATTACCTGAGGCTCGCCTCGGATCATCCGAACGCACACGACTCGTACGGCGAGCTGCTCCAGTTCGACGGCCAGTACGAGGATGCCCTGAGACACTACGGGCACGCCGTCGCCAGGGACGAGGGCTACGAGGCGGGATACACCGGCGCCGCCGAGGTCCACGCGCTGATGGGTGACTATGAGGATGCGGCTGCACAGATGCTGGCGGCGGCCGAGCACGCTTCGACGCCGCAAGGCCGAGTCAACCACCTGCGGGGCGCTGCTGCCGCCTACATGTTGGACGGTGACCGCAGGCAGGCCATGGAGACGTTGTCGTCTGCGGCTCAGGTCGCGGAAGGCGCAGATCTCGGGAACGCCGCGGGCTTTGCCCACCTCCAGATGGCCGTGACCGCGGCCCTGATGGGGCGCGATGGTGAGATCGCGGCACACATCGCACGCGCCGGTGAGCTCGGAACGCAGAACCCCGGCTTCCATGGCATGTCGGCCCTCGCGCACGGGGCGGCGGGTCACGTAGAAGCGGCGCGCGAGGCTGCCGCCAACGTCCCGGAAGCCAACGCGTTCTGGTCGGGCGTGGGACAGACGGCCGTTGCGCTGGCGCTCGCGGAACAGGGTGATACGGACGGGGCTATGGAAGCCCTTGCCGCGGCGCCACCCAGCCCGCTCGCGGCCGCCGTGAGAGGGATGTGTCTCGACGAGATGGGTCGAGATGCCGAGGCCGCAGCCAGCTTCGCGGATGTGACCAACCTGCGACAGTTCGCTCTGGCGAACCCGATCCATGGATTCGCGAAGTACCTGGCTGCGAACAACTGAGGCACTCCGGCACCCAGCTCCGAGGTGCGCATGAACATCAAGCCCCCGCCCGATCCGTCGGGCGGGGGTCCTTGTTATGCGTCGGAACGGCCGGATCGAGCTGGAACAGTCCGAGCAGTCAATTCGGCAGTTGGCAGTTGAGATCGGGTCGCATTATGAAGTGGTCGCTCTCGCTGTTCTCCAAGCGTGGGAGGGCGCGCCCCGCCAAAGCTTGGGCGAAGAAAGATGTCGGAAGGCGAGGGGGTGAAAGTGCCTGCGGAGTCTACTCCAGTCCCCGCTCACACTCCTTCGGGTCCACGGCCCCGAGGCTACGTACGACCTTGAACTCGCCGCCCTTTGCCTGGGCAATGTACATGTTCATCCGAGCGTGCCGCTGACCGGGCACCATCTCCGCCGGCCCTCCCGGCCCCTCGTCGATCTTGGCGTGGTCCAGTGCCGCGATCACGGCGGCTTGATCCAACGAGCCAGCCTCGTTCACGGCGGCCTCCCAGAACCTCAACCCCCGGTACATGCCCGTACAGGCGCTCCCCGCCGTGAACTGCGCGCTACCGGGGAACAACTCGTTGTAGCGATCGAGGAGCTGGCGGCTGAAGAGGTGATCGACTCCCTGGTAGTAATCCAGGCACCCGTAGAGGTTCTCGACGTGCTCGGGGGGGACGAGGTTGAAGAAATTCTCGTCGAAGTAGGTGCAAACCAGGTGCCCCCCCGCTTGGAGTAGCCCCGATCGTAGAGCTGTGCCATCAAGGGAGTGAGTCCCGGAGGCACGATGGTGTTGAACACGACCTCGGTCCCGGTCGACATGATTGCGTCGACGGTCTGCTCGTAGTCCACATGGTCGAGAGGAAAATACTCCTCGCCCACGATCTCGCCGCCACGGGCCGTGACGATCTCGCGGACCCGCTTGTTCATGACGTGGGGCCAGATGTAGTCCGCCGACGGCAGATAGAACTTTTTGGCCCCCGTCTCTTCCATGAGCCACGGGATGAAGGGATCGAGCTGCTGGGCCGGCACGGGACCGGTACAAAAGAGCAGCGGATGGCACTCCTGCCCTTCGTATTGTTCCGGATAGATGTACAGCTTCTTGCCGCGCGTCACTGCCGCTCTCTTGATGACCTGTCGCGTGGAGCTGTAGATGCCACCGAAAACGACGTCTACTCCCTGTTCGACGAGCTTGGTCGCAGCCGCTTCTGCCACCCCGTCGTCCGTCGCGCTGTCCTCCAGGTAGAGCTCCACCTGCCGGCCGAGCAACCCGCCCTGGGCGTTGATGTCGTCGATCACCATCCGGGCCACGTTGGCATTGGCCACGCCCATGAACGAGAGGGGTCCGGTCTGGTCCGTGATGACCCCGACTTTGATGGGTTGGTCGCTCATTGGGCGGGTCTCCTCGGCTTGACTGGGGGCGGTGAGCGGCAAGTTCCCGCACGAGACGCGCGAAGGACGCGGAGAGCATGATGCTCGGTCGCGCGGGTACCGAGTTCTGGCTTCCCCGCCCAGTCGCCCGACGGCTCGAGTACCTGAAAGACGGGTAGCCGCGCGCAGAAGGTGGGCCCTCTTCCGGTCAGAGCCCGGCGTTGCTCCCCTTCGTCCCCGACCGTAGCCGCCGCGTTGACCCCTGGTTCAGCCAGGGCTCCCACAGAAGCGTCGCCGGATTGAACTGGCTCCAAGCGAACCAAAAGGACTGATGAGAGGTGACCTCGTCTCCTGCGGCGTCGAACACCCGGAGACCATCCACGAGCTGCACCGTGAGTCCCTCGAACTGCACGGACTCCGCCGCCTCCAGCGCCCGGGTTGCCGCCCGCACGGGGAAGGCCACGGGTTTGCCATCAGCATTCGTCACACCAAGCACGAGCTCCTGGACCGGAAGGCGCGGATCCACGTCGCCGATGGGGAAGATCGGCCCGTTGTCGTCGCGGCCCCTGAGCGGATCTTCCCAGTAGCTACGTCCGATTCCCCCATCCTCGGCGAGGATACGCGTCTCCGGGTGGGCCCGCTTCCAATCTCCCCAGGTCGTGACCGTAACCGACGCCTGACGGAGTTCTACGCCTTGCTCCCCCAGGGGACCGGTAAGCGCGACGCCACGAAACGTGTCGAAGAGGGAACCCGTCGCGTGGTCGTACATGGCCTTGTTGGACCTGGAAAGCAGGCCTGACGTCCTGAGGACCACGCGCTCGATGCCGGGCACCTCATCGGTGAAGAAGGCCTGCGCGGTGCCGCAGAGGGTGCAGTACGGGACGCCAATCGCCCGGCCACCGAGCGTCATGTTGACCATCTCGTGCACCTCCATCTGGTTCTTCGGAAACGCGATCGCCTCGTCGTTGACCACCAGGCCGAAGACGATTTTGTCGTCGTCGTACCAATCTCCCTCGTCGGCAGAGGTCGTGCCTGGGTTGTCGAGGGACGGGATGCAGTGGCAAGCGCTGTTGTCGCCGAACGGCCGGTCATCCGGCTGGACGCCACCCCAGGTCAGGATCCTCCAATCCACGCCGTGGTCCTGGTCGAAGAAGGGCGCCCAGCGGGCATCGATTCCGACGAAGAGCTGTCGCTTCAGGTCCTTGTAGCCGTCCCACGCCGGGATCCCCCAGCTCAGCATCCTGTTCGTCCCCCAGAGAAAGACCGAGGTGTCGTCAGGCGTGGGGACCCCTGTGGACCGAGCAAACGCCTCTTCAAGAGCGACGCGCGGTTGACCTTCTTGGACAAAGCGAAGGAGATCGACGATGTACCAGGCGCCGCGAACGTCCCCGCTGTCGACGGCTCTACTCAGCGACTGATAGTCGAATTCGCCTTCGAAGACCCACTGCGTCAACTCACTGAAGGCGGCTTCCGCAGCCGGACTGAACTGACCTTCGGGGACCTCCGGCCTGGGGGACGATTGGGCGGCGCTCGACCCGAAACCCAGGGCGGACGTCAGGACGGCGAGGGCGATGGGGCGAACGGATATCATGAATCGGCAGAACCGAAAGGACTCGGGGATCTCCCCACCTAAGACCGTGATGTGCGACGAGGGTTCCGAGGAGAGTCGCCGAGGCACTTCGCTTGGCCGAGATACCCGACACCGGGCCTGGGTGGACCGTTCAGGCCCTCTAGGACACCGGATACACGTAGGACGCCCCGAGGCCCAACGGGATCCCCAGCATCCAATAAAGCAACAGGAAGGCCGACCACGCCACCAGGAACACCACCGAGTATGGGAGCATCATGGAGGTGAGCGTGCCGATGCCGGTACTCTTCACGTACCGCTGGCAGTAGACCACCACCAGCGGGAAGTAGGGCATCAGGGGCGTGATGATGTTCGATGACGAGTCACCCACCCGGTAGGCGGCCTGGGTCAGATCAGGCGAAATCCCCACCTGCATCAGCACGGGGACGAAGATGGGGGCCAGGAGCGCCCACTTGGCGCTGGCCGAACCCACGAAGAGGTTCACGAAGGCCGTGAGGAACACGATTCCCACGATGGTCACGCCGCCCGGGAGGCTCAGGGCCTGAAGGAACGCCGCACCCTTCACCGCCATGAGGGCACCGATGTTCGACGCACCGAAGGCGTACACGAACAACGCGCAGAAGAAGGCCATGACTACGTAGTAGGCCATTCCCTCCATGGCCTTTGTCATGGCGTCCACCATGTCCTTCGAGCTCTTGAATCCACCGGACACGTAGCCGTAGACCACGCCTGGGATGAGGAAGAGCAGGAAGATCAGCGGGACGATGGACTGCATGATGGGGGCGGAGAACGAG
>JAHEKK010000229.1 GCA_024638395.1 Gemmatimonadota bacterium
GCCGCCCGGATCTGCTTCCGGGCGAGCGGGGAGATGGCGAGTCATGAGCCTTCTGCAGATCATCGCGAAGGCTGTCGGCAAGGACCGCTCCACTGTCGCCAACCTCCTCCGTCTGTTGAAGCTGCCTCTCTCCATCCGGAAGCTGGTTGAGGAGGGCTCCCTGACGCAGGGCCATGCCCGAGCCCTTCTCTCGTTGGAAGACCCTGTCCGCGCTGGCGATCTCGCCCGGAAGGCTGTCAAAGAGGGGTGGTCCGTCCGGGAAGTCGAGCGCCGAGTGGCCGGGGCGGCGGGACGGAAGAAGAAGAAGGCCAAGCCCAAGGATCCTGTCGTTGCGGCGCTGGAGAAGGCTCTCGCGTCTCACTTCCAGACGCGAGTGACCATCAAGGAGAAGAAGGGCCAGAAGGGGACAATCGAGGTGGAATACCATGACGCCCAGGACTTCGAGCGGATCTTCGAGGGCATGACTGGTCGCCGGGCGAGTGAGGTCATCGAGTGACTCCCAGTCCAGGCGATGCCAAACTCACGGTCATGTTGGTTCCCGAAGGCGGCAGGGAGACCCGCACCCTGCGGGTATCCTATCGGACACTGCGGCTCCTCTTCCTGGCCGCGGGCGTTCTCGCCCTCGCCTTGACCGTCATGGCCGGAAGCTGGTGGTACCTGGCAGCCAGGGCAGCCAGAGCGAGCGAACTGGAGCAGGAGGTCGCCGTGATGACCCGAGACCGGGCTCGCGTCGAGGCTCTCGTGAACCGGTTGGAGACCATCGAAGAACAGTACGGCGCGATTCGGTCTTTGTTCGGTCACGCGGCCCTCGACGAACCGTCTGGCGTCTGGCTGCCGCCCGTGGCCAGCGCTCGCGGAGGCGACGTCGCGGACCGACCCCTCCTGGGCGAGAGTCCCCCGGCCTCGTGGCCTCTTTCGGAACGAGGCTTCGTCACGCAGGGGGTCCACGCCGGCACGAGCGGCGATCATCCCGGCCTGGACATCGCCGTCGCTTCGGACTCGTACATCCGAGCGGCCGGTTCGGGGACGGTTTCCGACGTTGGGGAAGACGCGGTCTACGGACGCTTCGTCGTCATCGAGCACGGTGACGGGTATTCCACCCTCTATGGCCATGCCTCCACGACTTTCGTGACCTTGGGGCAAGTCGTAAGAGAGCGGCAGGTGATCGCACTGAGCGGATCGACGGGTCGGTCCACCGGACCTCACTTGCACTTCGAGGTCCTCGTCGACGGCCAGCCCGTGGATCCGCTGACGCTCATCGAGCAGCCTGGCTGACGCCACGCGGCAGGCACACGTCTTGCCTATGGTCCGCCGGCGTCGATCTGCTTTACATTGGCACTCCACTCAGGCATCCGAGGTAGTTCTTCATGGCACGTGAGCGCGAAAGCAACGCGACGTCTCCCGACTCGGTCATCTCCATCATAGGCCCGGGAATGACCATCATCGGCGACTGTAAAACCGATGGCACCGTCCGGATCGAAGGGTCCGTCGAGGGCTCCGTGAAGGCCGGAAAGGCCGTCGTCATCGGGAAGAAGGGCTCGGTGAAAGGTGACATCGTCACTCAGGACGCAGTCATCTCAGGCCGCGTCGACGGGAAGCTGACCGCCGCCTCTCGTCTCGAGCTCCAGGCCACCTGCCGCATCGACGGCGAGGTTCACACCCGCCGCATGCAGCTGGAGGAGGGTGCGGTTCTCAACGGGAACGTCGTCATGGGACCGGAGGCGGTGGGCGAGGGGAAGTCCGAGAACCGTCGTGACAGCTCGGAGGCTCGAGCCCCAGAGGTAGCCGGCACTGCCTCGCGTTGACCGGGGCGCCGCTTTTCCCCAATGAGGTACTCTCGGAATGCGACGTCGGCAATTCATTCCCCAAGACGATGCGCCCCAACTCGTTAGGCTGCTCGCCGGGTCTGACTGGCACGCATGGCTGTGACCAGAACCAGGGTTTTCAACCGATTGTCCACATGATCCCGTGGAAGGGTTCATGAAACTAGAATCTCTCCTCCAGTACGTCGACGAGTACCTCGGTGTCACAGGGCACCCTGACTATCGGACGGCATTGAACGGCCTCCAGGTCGCAGGACCTGCCAACGTGGAGAGCATCGCCACGGCGGTGGACGCCTCCGCCGGGACCATCGACGCGGCTGCCGACCTTGGCGTGGACCTTCTCATGGTCCATCACGGCCTCTTCTGGAACGGATTGAAGCCCGTGGTCGGACGCCTCCACCGACGCCTTTCCCGCCTTTTGGCAGCGGAGGTGGCTCTTTACAGCTGCCATCTCCCCCTGGACAGTCACAGTGAAATCGGTAATTGCGTCCTCCTGGCCAGGGCCCTGGGCCTGTCGCTCGAGGGCCGCTTGGGCGCCTATGAAGGGGCCGATCTGGGGTGGTGGGGGCGCCTGGACGAACCGTTGGATCCCGGCGTCTTCCAGGAGGTGGTCGCCACCGCAGTCGGAGGACCCGTGCAAGCGCTGCCCGGCGGGCCGGAGGTGGTGGAGACCGTGGGCGTGCTCACCGGTGGAGGCGGGTCCTTCGTCAGGGAAGCGGCGGAGCTCGGGCTCGACGCCTTCGTCACCGGAGAAGGAGCGCACCATACCTACTTCGACGCCGTGGAGTTCGGAATTCATGTTCTATTCGCAGGGCATTATGCCACGGAGACCTTCGGCATCCGTGCCCTCGGTGAGCATTTGACGGATCGCTTCGGCCTCGAAAGCCACTTCATCGACCAGCCGACGGGCCTGTGAGCGCCGGTCGCCCATTCCCGCGGAAATGATGTCCCCCGTCAGTGACCCGACGGATTTCCTCGAATCCGTCCCCCTCGTTCCC
Organism: Gemmatimonadota bacterium; assembly: GCA_024638395.1. Taxonomy (GTDB): domain Bacteria; phylum Gemmatimonadota; class Gemmatimonadetes; order Longimicrobiales; family Gaopeijiaceae; genus JAHEKK01. The sequence goes on from JAHEKK010000229.1 coordinate 2,822, forward strand.
ATCGAGATCGATCCTGCAGGGCGCGTTCTCTACGTCGGCGCGCAGGCCCAGGACTTCCTGGGCGTGCCCGCGGAGGAATGGGCCAACGATGGCTTCTGGTCCAACGTCGTCCCTCCCGACGATCGCTCCACGATATGGGAGGTCCGCCGGAATACCGCAGAGACCCGAGGCCGCCACGAGGTCGACTACCGGATGGAGCGGGCTGACGGCCGTGTGTTGTGGGTGGCCGAGATGCTGCAGTTCGCCGAGTCGGAGAGAGGCCCGGTGCTGCGTGGTTTCCTTTGGGATGTGACGGGGCGGAAGCGGCTCGAACTGGCCCTTTGGAAGAAAGAGGAGCGACTCCGTGCGATGATCCGGAAAGCTCCCGACGCCCTCATCCTCACCGACGCTGCCGGGGCGGTCTTGGACATGAACGATCAGGCGGAGGCGGTCTTCCAGTACTCGTTGAGCGAGATCGTCGGCTCGAGCCTGGAGCATCTGCTACCCGGCGCCCTGCAGCCTCGCCTCGCACAGCTCAGAGCCGCTTTCGAGCGCGATCCCGAGCGACGCTCCATCGTCGAAGGCGAGCCTTTCTCCGTCCAGCGTCCGGACGGGAGTGAGATTCCCGTGGAGCTGAGCTTGAGCCGGGTCTCTGCCGAGGAAGAGGAGAGCCGCATCCTCTGGGCGGCCAGAGATCTGACGGTCCGACGGCGTATGGAGTCGCAGAAGCGAGGTAGTTGAGCGGTCCGGGTCGTTGCCGCCTCGGCGGCGCGTGGATACCATCTTTCTTCCCCCCTTCTACCGCACGCCCGGCCGCTCGATGCGGCCGTTCCCCCGGGAGTTTTCACGTGAAAGGCCGTATCACGGCGGCGACGATCGCCGTCCTGGCGCTGGCCGCGCCTGTCTCGACTCAGCAGGTGCCGGCGCCCCTCGCGCACTTTGGATTCGAGATCGGCGCCGACCGCAGCCTCGCCGACTGGGGTGACCTGACCTCCTACTTCGAGCGCCTCGCTGTCGGTAGCGACCGGATCGTCGTCGACACTCTGGGGACCACGACTCGGGACCGGCCGTTCGTCATGCTCACCATCACGAGCCCCGAGAACCACGCCCGCCTGGACGAGCTGCGCGAGATCCAGATGAAACTGGCGGACCCGAGGACCGTCACTGGTGAGGCAGAACTCCGGCGCCTTCTCGACGAGGGGAAGACGGTGGTTCTCCTGACACAGGGAATACACGCAACGGAGGTGGGTGCGAGCCAGATGTCGGCCAATCTGGCCTACCGTCTCGCATCGTCCGATAGCCCTGAGATCCTCGAGATCCTCGACAACGTCATCCTCCTTCAGATCCCGTCCCTGAATCCGGATGGTCTCCAGTGGATCGCCGACTGGTACATGAGCCATGTCGGGACGGCATACGAGGGCGCCCCTCTGCCGTGGCTCTACCACTACTACGTCGGGCACGACAACAACCGTGACTGGTACGCTTTCACCCAGGACGAGACCGTCCTGACGGTGCGGGATGCGCACAACGCGTGGCATCCCCAGATCGTCCACGACGTCCACCAGATGGGAAGCAGAGGCGCGCGCATCTTCTTCCCCCCTTACATCGAGCCGTGGGAGCCGAACATCGATCCGGCCATCACCACCGGCGTGAATCAGTTGGGCGCGTACATGGCGGCGGAGCTCACCGCTCAGGGCAAACGTGGTGTGGTGGTGAACGCCCAATATGACGCGTTCACCCCGGCGCGGGCCTACATGCATTACCACGGGGCGGCTCGCATCCTGTCGGAGACGGCTTCGGCCCGTATGGCGACGCCGATAACGGTGGATCCGTCAGACCTCGGTCCGGGGCGGAACTTCGACGCGAGCCGCCGGTCGTGGAATTTCCCCGCCCCCTGGACGGGAGGGGCGTGGACGCTCTCCGACATCGTCGGCTACCAGGAGGCCGGAGCCCTGGCACTCCTCACCAACGCTGCCAAGAACCGACGCTTCTGGCTGGAGAACTTCTACGGCATCAACCGTCGGGCCGTGGAAGGGTGGGACGAATGGCCCGACTGGTGGATCATTCCCGGTGCTCAGGACAACGCACCGGGCGTCGACTACGCACTCCGCGTCCTGACCATGGCCGACGTCGAGGTGCATCGGGCCGAAGCGAGCTTCAGGGTGGGAGCCGTCACCTTCCCCCGGGGCTCCTATGTGATCCCCATGCGGCAGCCGTACGCGAGCTTCGCCAACACGATGCTAGAGGTTCAGTACTACCCCGACCTCCGGGAGTACCCGGGCGGCCCACCTCAAAGACCCTACGATGTGACGGCCCACACCCTCGGCTATCTGCTCGACTTCGACGCGGTGGCCGTGGACGGCACGATTGACGTCCCACTTTCAGACCCCGTGGACATGCCGGACTTCGACTTTCGACTACCGGAGCATCTCCAGGGCGAGGACGCACCGCGAGTAGCCCTCTACAAGTCCTGGGACGAGCCCATGACAGAGGGGTGGCAGCGGTGGGTCTTCGATGAACACGCCATGCCCTACGACACACTCCACGACGCCGACATCCAGGGTGGTGCGCTGGCTCGTTACGACGTCCTCATCTTCCAAGCCCAGGCGGCGGCGTCCATCCTCGACGGCTTCGATGAAGGCGAGGTTCCCCCGGAGTACGCCGGTGGGCTGGGTCGAAGCGGAGCCGCTGCCGTCGCGGCCTTCGTCCAAGGGGGTGGTCGGGTCATCGCAGTGGAGCAGGCCACGGACTTCGTACGGGACCTCTTCGATCTGAACATCGACGATGCCACCGAGGATCTGCCCAACACCGCCTTCTACATTCCGGGCTCGATCCTGCGTCTCGAACTCGAGGAGTCTCCGGTGTCGGAGGGTATGCGTGACGAGGTCGCGGCCTGGTACTGGCGCTCGAGCATGGCCTACAATGTCGCCGACGAGCGGGTCCGTGTGTTGGCCCGATACGGGTCGGGTGACCCACTGCTGTCGGGATGGGTACTGGGAGGCGAGCACGTGGCGGGCCGGCCCGCCATCCTCGAGGCCACCATCGGTGA
>JAHEKK010000006.1:0-3874 GCA_024638395.1 Gemmatimonadota bacterium
CCTCCAACCCAGGTGGCCCTGACCTCGACGGGACTTCCGTTCCATTCCACGGCTACGGACGATCCGGGAGAACCCTCGGTCTCCCGGCCGTTGACCGTCACCGTGACGTCCCGGGCTCCCACCGGTACGTCGGGTGTGATCGTCAGCTGCAACGGCGGCCCGCTCCCCTCGACCCGGAGGGTCTGCATTCCCTCCCGGGAACCCTGGCGTTGCGTGATTCGGACGTCCAGAGAGGTTCCGCCCGCTCGGAGGTTGTCGACCCGGATCTCCGGCCAGTCCGCGGGAAGCTGGGGCGCCAGAAGGGCCTCGCTCCGTGGCGCCTTCGGCTCCCAACCCACGAGACCCCGGAGGAGCGGCGTTACCAGCATCGACGTTGCGAAGAACTGGTGGGGCACGGTCTGGTCCAGGGGCTGATAGAAGCTCCCCGAGAACAGCTCCCCGTGACGCCCCAGACTCCAGTCGTACGTCATCTGCTTCACGGCGTCCATCAGGTGGTACCCGGCCCAGGGACGGCGGTATCGATACTGACCCCAGCTCACGAAACCGGTCACGAACGGCCACACCGTACCGTTGTTGTAGTGGAGGGGATCGTAGAGGGGCGAGCCCGTTGCGAGCATGTGCGCACCCCAGTCCGACGATACCTGATCACCCGCCAGCTTACGGAGGGTCTGTCGGGCCCGGGGCGGGTCGAGAAGACCGAATGCCGCCGCCGTTGCGGGCCAGGCCGTCAGGTTCTCGTTGGTCGCGCCCCCCACCAGGATCCCAAAAGCGTGCTGACCCTGCTCGGGCCTCCAATAGCGCTCGTTGAGCGTGCGTCGAGCGAGGTCGGCCAGCCCTGCTGCCTCCCCGGCCACCCGGGTGTCGCCCACCGCCTCGGCCAGCTCGAGTGTTCCTTCCAGGGCGGCGACCCAGACCGACGCCAGGTAGATGTCCTGGTGGAGCGCCTCCCCCAGGTCCCCGACCTCGATAGCGCCGTACCCACCCACCGTGTTCTCGATGATCCCGTCGCCGTCCGTCTCGGCGCTGAGACACCAGGCCCACGCTTTCGCGTAGGCCGGCCAGAGCGCCTCGACGAGCCCGTCGTCGCCGCTGGCCTGCCAGTACTCGTAGACCGCCCGCATCCAATAGGGCGTCGTGTCGGCGTGGTAGTAGGGGTAGGGGTAGGCCTCGAACCAGTCCACGTGGGCCGCCGCCTGGGAGATCTCGTGGGTGATCTTCCCGTCGTCTCTCTGATACCGGGCCAGAAAGGCCAGCTCCTCAGCCACCAGATCCCATTGGCCGAGGGCGTCCATGGCGAAGGTGTTGATCGCCGCGTCGCCCCCGAAGAACCACCCGAACCCCGGTCGGGTGCCGTTGCCCGAGAGGCCCCATCCGGCCACGAAGCCGCAGCCCAGGTCGGGATTGCAGACCCGTTGCTCCTCCAGGTTGATCTTGGCCCATTCGAGGGCGAGATCGAGCTCCGGGTCCGGGGTGGTGACGGATACGGTCGAGGAGAGGGCTTGCCGGGCCCAGTCGACACGCTCCCGGTAGTGCTCCTCGGCCCCCGAGATGATGCGCCTGAAGGTGGCGAACACCTCATCGCGGCTTGCCGTTCCCGCGGCCACCGCGATGGGAATGAACTCTCTCCTGGCCCGGTCCGGATCGACGGGAAGAACCATCGACCGGGGCGCTTCACCCAGCTGGTGGGCCGGATACTCCACGGAATTCACGGCCCACGGGGATCCCACCATGGCGTTCCGCGTCTGCAGACTCTCCGACAAGACGAAGACACGGCGCTCCGCGTCCCAGAAAGCGTATTGTCCACCGATGGATCCGGGCCACATGTAGTTGAGCACGGGTTGGAACTCGACAAGGATCTCCATGGGCGCTGGCGTGTCGACTTCCAGGAGCACCAGCAGACCGGGCTCGCCGTCGGGGGCCAGGATGTGCTGCTTCACCTGGAATGCCGCGTGACTGTAGGTGATGGTGGTCACCTCGGGGCGGACCTCCACGGTACGGGCCACGTCGTCTCCGCGGATCGGGGCACCGTACTGGGGCGTGGTGAAGTTCAGACGGAAGTCGTTCGCCACCTTGATGGGGTGGACCCACAGTTCAGCTGCCCCCGTCTCGGTTCCCAACCATGCAGCCGCCGGGCCCACGACGCCCAGGTATTCCCCCGGCCGGACGGGCCCGGTGAGCTGGATGGGGGAGTCGTCGATGGTAAACCGCTCGACGGCCACGTCGGCCAACGCGGCGGGCATGGCGGTGCGCTCGGTCTGAGCCTCTCCCGGGAATGCGCAAACGGCCAGACCGGCCAGGACCAGGATCAGGGTCTGCCCGGGGGGCAGCTTGGACTTGGCAAGGACCATGTTACCGGATTCCTTCCATCTGGATTCCCCGTATGAAATACCGCTGGGTAAACATGAAGAGTACGGCGATGGGCACGACCGCCACCACGCCGGCGGCCATCTGGTACGGCCAGTGGACCTCGTAGGTGGAGTGGAACGCGGCCACGCCCACCTCCACGACCCGCATCTCCATGGAGCGGGTCACGAGGAGGGGCCACAGGAGGTTCTTCCAGGCATCGACGAAGGCAAAGAGCCCGAGGGTCGCGAGTGCCGGGCCGGCCAGCGGGAGAGCCACGCTCCAGAAGATCCGGAAGGGCCCGGCGCCGTCCACCCTGGCGGCGTCCTCCAGGTCTCTCGGGAGCGTCAGGAAGTATTGCCGCATCAGGAAGATCCCCCAGACCGACACGAGCTCGGTGCTGATGAGTCCCCGGTAGCTGTCGATCCAGCCCAGGGCGTCGACCAGCAGGAACCGGGGGATGAGGACGATCACGGCGGGGACCATCATCGTGGAGAGGAAGAGCATGAACAGCCCACGGTTTCCTCGGAAATCCAGGCGCGCGAAGGCATAACCCGCCGTCGCCGAGGTCAGGAGCTGGCCCGCAACGACGGCCAGGGCGAACACGAGGGAGTTGAAGAAGTAGCGGGCAAAGGGCTGGACCGTCAGCGCTTCTGGATAGTTCCGCCATCTGGGTGACGCGGGCAGTAGCGACCCGGAGCCGAAGACCTCCAGTTGTCCCATGAGGCTCGTGCTCGTCATCCAGAGGAAAGGAGCCGCCATGACGGCGGCGGCGCCGATGAGAAGCGCGAGCTGTACGAGGCGTCCGGTGCGCCCTGGAGACGCTCTGCCGACCCCGGCTGCCGGTTCGGGCCGGCTCAGGTCAGCCATGGATCCGTCTCCCGGGACCCTTGTCGAGCAGCCGGAAATGGAGCCAGGTCGCGGCAAAGACGACCGCGAAGAACATCCAGCTCATGGCGGCGGCGGACCCGAACTGGAGGTACTCCCAAGCCTCCCGGTAGATATGGAAGACGGCGACGTCCGTGGCGCCGAGGGGTCCTCCCTCGGTCATGACATAGACCAGCCCGAACACCTGAAAGGACCCGATCACCGACGTCACCAGGACGAAGAAGAGCGTGCGACGTAGGCCGGGAAGGGTGATGTGCCAGAAGGTCCGCCACGGCCCCGCTCCGTCGACCTGGGCGGCGTCGTACCAGTCTTTGGGGATCGAGGCGAGCCCGGCCTGGAAGACCACCATCTGGTAGCCTACCACGAGCCAGATGCCGATCAACATGAGCGTGATCAGAGCGAAGTCCGGCGACGAGAGCCAAGCGACGGGCCCCAGGCCGACGGTCCCCAAAAGTCGGTTGACCAGCCCATAGTCCTCGTTGAGGAGCCACTTCCAGACCACGGCAATGGCCACGATGCTGGTCACGCTCGGGAGGAAGAGGGCCATTCGGGCCCACCGCATGGCCCTGTGGGAGCTCTGGGTCAAGAGGGCGAGGATCAAGGCCACCGCCATTGCGGCGGGTACGTGGAGGGTGAACACCAG
>JAHEKK010000006.1:3884-23151 GCA_024638395.1 Gemmatimonadota bacterium
CACCGCTGCCCACCAGTCCCCGTCGGCAGCCAGGCGGCGGTATTGACCCAGGCCGACCCACGGGTGGGCCTGATCGACGAGGGTCCAGTCGTGGAGCGACAACCAGAGAGAGAAGAGCAGCGGGCCCAGCGTGAAGAAGAGGAGGTGACCGGCCGAGGGCGCCAGGAACGCCCACGCCGTCAGATTGTCCCGGAGGATCCGCGGTTGATCGGCCAACGACCTCAAGGACAGGATCAGAAAAGCCAGCAGCAGGGTCCCGAGGACGGCGGCTGCAGTGGGAATCAACACCGACGAAGTGGCTTCGTAGCTGGGCCGGCCGAGGATGACGTCGTCCGTCGATGACACGCTGTAGGGCACTCCCTCCGCCTGTACCGAAACGGAGCCCGTGATCTCGGCGGGCACGGAGGCGGCAAGGGAGGAAGGCATGGTCCAGAGCTCTTCGCCGGCGATCAGGGCCTCCCGGGAAGCCCATGGCGACGATGCGGCGGCGGCGGCTTGCAGGAGGCCCGCTCCGGCGCTGCGGGCGAGCTGGAACGACCGGACCGACTGAGCCAGGTGGTGTTCCGTGAGATCCCGGTGGCGCCCGTCCGCCCACACGTTGGCCATGGTTCCTGCGGCCAGCGGCAGGACGGCCAGGGCGGTCAGGACCACGGCGGAGTCTCCTCGACCGGGCCTGGAGTCGCGCCCGGTGAGCAGCCACAGCGATGTCACCAGAAGGCCAAGGGCGATCCAACCGCCGGCGAGACTCGCCCGTTCGATTTGGAGGGTCTGAACCGAAAGGGTCGCGACCGGCCTCATTCCACCCATGGGGTACGCGTGGGCGCGAACCATGCGGCCGCGGGCCTCCAGGGACGTGGCCGTGGGATCTACAGTGACCCGGCCCGGGAGCAGGGAGCCGATCGTTTGCTCGGCTTGGGTCCGGTCGTCGATGAGCTCCCACAGCGCGGCGGCCATGGCGGCCTCTTGTTGCGCCACCTCGAGGGTGGTCCGATGTACTGCCCGTTGAGCCAGGGCCAAGGTGAGGGCGCAGCCGGCGCCGGAGACCAGGAGCGCGGTCCGGAGCAGGCGGATTCGCGGCGTGTGCCCGAGGGTCACGGAGGCGTGCCTCTTCGGAGTTCGCCGTCGACGCGGAGGGCGACGTCCCGGGCGGCGTCTTCCAACGGGACGCCCTGGAGCAGGTGGCGGTCCATGATCTCGACGGCCAGGGCCTCCACTCGTCGGAAGTCACGAATCCGTGCCCCCCACGTCATGCGTGCTCCGGCCACCAGATCGAGAAAGGCCGCCTCGATTCCGGTTTCGTCCTGCGCAGCCATCTCGGCGGCGACGTCGGTGCGGGACGAGATGGCCAGGCCGGAGCCAGCCCGAATTCGCTGCGCGGTTGGAGAGGCCAGAAACGACGCCAGGTGAATCGCTCTCCGGCGGTCCTGAGCGTTGGGGGGGACGGCCCAACCGGACGCGTAGAGAACCGTGGTCGCACGGTCCTGACCCGGGGCGTGGGGGACGGGCGCGACGTCCAGCTCCAGCGTTCCGTCTTCCACCATGTCCCGGAAGACCCGGAGGGTCCAGTGGCCCGACAACAGGAACGCCTGACCTCCCGATGCGAAGCGAGCCTCCCGGGCGGGATCGCCCTGTTGGAGGAACTGAGCGCCCGGTGTGAGCCCCTCCTCCACCAGTCCGGTGAGAAAGCGATAGGCCGATAGGGCCTCGGGGGCGTCCATGGCGCCGCTGGCCCGTAGGCCGTCATCCGTCAGGATGTCGCCGCCGGCGGACCATACGAAGGGGACCCACTGGTACAGATTGCGGGGGAAGTCGAAGCCGTAGACCTCGGGCCGGCCGTCCCCGTCGTCATCAAGAGTGGCCGCCTGGGCCGCGGCTGCGAACTGGTCCCAAGACCAACCGGACACCCCGGGCGCCTCGACACCCGCCGCGGTGGCCACGTCCCGGTTCACGTAGATGATCATGGGGGTGAAGTCCTTCGGGAGGGCAAACAGCGCGTCTCCCCGTGCAAAGGCCTCCAGGACCTGTGGGAACACCAGATCGGGCTCGAACCCGATCCCCTGGAGAAAGGGGGACAGGTCCAACGCGAGTCCCCGGTCCACGAAGGTGGGGATGTCCGGGGCGTCCATGAGGTAGACGTCGGGTGGGTGGCCCGCGGCGATGGACGTGAGCAGGCGCTCCTCGTATCCGGTGGGGGCGGATTCCAGCAGGACGCGGGTGCCGGGGTTGGCCTCTTCGTACGCCCGGATGACGCGACTCTCCACGTCCAGCTCGTATCCCCCTGCCCACAGCGCCACGCGAAGGGTGTGGCCCGAGTCGGTTGCAGCGCATGCCGATAGGCCGAGCATGGTCAGCAGAGCGAGGGGAGGCAGACGCCGCCGTGGCATGATCATGACGAGGCCTTGTGGGGCGTGGGAGCATCCGGCCAGCGCACCCCCGTGGGGTCGAAGAGGTGGCAGCGGTTCCAGTCGATTCCGACCTCGATCGATTCGCCCGTCATGAAGGTCTCGGACGGGCCGGCCCGTAGGGTCCAGCCACGCCCGCCAGAGGGAAGTCCCGGTGGAAGGGCGAGGTGGACGATCGTCTCGCTCCCCAACGCTTCGACCCGGGTCACCTCTGCCACGAAATCACCCGCCCGTCCTATGGCGCGCGACAGTCCTTCGGGTCGCACGGCCAGGGTGCCCGGCCCGTCCGCCCAGGGGCGGGCCACCTCGACAGGCCCCCACCGCAGGCGGCCTCCGCCGCCCGGGGCGAGGGCCGCACGGTTGATCGCCGGTGTACCGATGAACCCCGCCACGAAGAGGTTGGCCGGCGAGTGGTAGATCGCTTCCGGGGTTCCGATCTGTTGCAGCGTGCCACGGTCCAGGATCGCGATGCGCTGTCCCAGGGACATGGCCTCCATCTGGTCGTGGGTGACGAAGACCATCGTCGTGCCCAGCCTGCGGTGGAGGGAAGCGATCTCGTCCCGCGTCTTGATGCGCAGGCCGGCGTCCAGGTTCGACAGCGGCTCGTCGAGGAGGAAGACGCCCGGCTCACGAACCAGCGCCCTCCCCAGAGCCACCCGTTGCTGTTGGCCCCCGGAGAGCTGTCCCGGCCGCCGCTCCAGCAGGTCGGCCAGCTCCAGGGTTTGGGCGGTGGCCGAGACCTTCCGGTTGATGTCTCCCTTGTCGAGGCCACGGGATTTCAGTCCGAAGCCCAGGTTCTGGGCGACCGTCATGTGGGGGTAGAGGGCGTAGCTCTGGAAGACCATCGCGACGTCACGGGCCGCTGGGGGCAGTTCGTTGACCACCACGCCGCCGATCTCCACCGTACCCGCCGTAGGGTGCTCCAGGCCGGCGATGAGGCGCAGAAGGGTGCTCTTCCCGCATCCCGACGGACCGAGTAGCACCAGCAGCTCGCCGGGACGCACGTCCAGGTCGAGGCCCCGGATCACGGGTGTGTCTCCGAACCGCTTTTCGATTCCCCGGAGCTCGATGCGGCGCGCCTTCTTTCCCGACTCCGGGACGCTACTCATGAGGCATGTCGTCCCACGTCACGGAGATGGGCTTTCCCCGGGGCGTTTCCCAGGTCCTGCCGTCGACATGGAGCCGCGAGGCCGACCCGGAGACCTCCACGTGGACCCTGCGGCCCCTGAGGACGACGGGACCGGTGAAGACGCCGGGTAGCTCATGGGGGAGGGGGTGTACCGAAACGCCCTCCTCACCCACGTGAAGCCCGGCGAACCCCCGAATGAGAAGGTCGAGCACCCAGGAATGCTGGTAGTCGTCGATGCCGCGGAAGTAACAGGGCCGTCCCGAGTAGGGGTTGTAGTGCTCGAAGCAGTTGGGGCGGGCCGGATCCCCATCGTCGAACATCATGCGGACGAAGCGTATGAGGATCTCCACGCCGAGGACGCCGGCCCGTTCGTTCCCCGCGAGCCACCGGCGGAGAAGCCCCTCGGTCAGGTGGCTGGTGGTCATGGGCCAGACGCGGCCGTTCCAGGGGCAATTGCGGCGGACTCCCTTCCACAGGCCTTCCGCGCTGAAGTGGGGATCGTCAGCGCTGGACGATGGGATGGGGAAGGGTGTGCCGAAGGTGTGAGGGTCTTCAAGGTGATCGAGGAGGCGACTGCACTGTTCCGTGGTCGTGAGGTCCGTGAGCAGGGGATAGAATCCCACGGCCGCCTTCACGTCCGTCCGTCGTCCGCTGGCACCGTCCACGTCCGTGAACAGGCCGGCCTCCGGAGACCACATCCGGCTTTGGATGGCCTTCCCGGTTCGTTCTGCTGCCGCCTTCCAGCCGGCAACCGCGTCCTCGGTGCCGCACTCCGAAGCCATCCACTCCAGGGCCCGGAAGAGCTGGTAGGCGTATACCGTCACGTCGACCCCCTTCAAGCGGAGCCTGGGAAGCCACTCATTGACGTCGGCCTCGGGGTCGACGGTCACGTACCGGGACATGTACTCCTGGCCGGTCTCGTAGTGGTTCACCACGGTGAACATCCCGGACCCTTCAGGATCCCTCTCCCGGATCATCCACTCGCCAAAGCGGGAGAGGCCCTCGTAGGCCCGCCGGAGCCGACCCCGGTCCGGATGGATGGCATGCACGGCCCGGACGGCATCACCCCAATTTGCGTGGTAGTAGTCCGTGCCGGTGAGGTGGTTTGGGTAGAGCCTCCCGTGGAGGGAGCCGTCGGGCTTCTGGTTCTCCAGAAAGTTGAGAATGGACCCCCAGGCCTCGGCCCCTCCGGCGCGCCACCTCATTTCCAGCATATGGCACTGGGCCGAGTACGTGATGGGCATGTGGAAGTATTCGATGCCTTCGGCGATGGCGGCGTTCCCGATGAAGGGCCACACCCCTTCGATCCGGTTCAGACCGAGCCCGAAGATGCGGGCGCCGAAGTACTGGTCCAGATGGGGGTCCCCCGTGGCAAAGTCGGGAAACGAGGACCAGTACGAACTCCAGTCGGTGGGCGGCCGCGGGCCCCGTGCACGGCAAGTCGGCCGGAGCGTCATGCGGAGCCTGACGCATTGCCCACGTTCTGCAGTCGGTTCAGGGGCCTCGGTGCCGAGGTCGTGCGACGCGTTCGGCGCCTGGCCCAGGGCCGTGCGTACCGATCCCCAGATCCAGGGCGGAACATCGGCCGCGGTGCCCGGAGGGCCGCCAGGCCCATTGCGGGCACTGGCCTCGGCAAACGGGGTCAGGGCCCAATGGGGCGTGGCTCGCCCCTGTGATGGAACCACGCACACATCGATATCCCCTGCCGGGCTTCCGTCCGGCTCGACGAAGAGCTGGCAGCGGACCTCCATGGACTCGCCCTTCCGGTCGGTGACCCGGCGGGTCCACGTCAATCGGTCGCCGTCGGCCGAGAGCCCTTCCGTGTCACGGGCAGGTTGTGCCGTATAGGCGACGACCGACTGGACGCCGAGGGTGGCGGGCAGGTACCAGATGGACTCGACGATGCCATCCGGCAATACCCTCCGCTCCTCCAGAACCGTGAGGGCGGAGGGTCTCAAGGGAGTAGGGCCCGGGGCCGGGTGGCCCTTCGGACTCTCGGTATCGAAGCCCGCTCCACCCTCGTGGGCGAGGGGCTGCCATTCCACCCGCAACCGGTCGGGACGCCACGCCGTGGGGCCCGGCGGCAGGCGGCGGATGGGGATCTCGACCCCGTCCCCATCCAAGAGGACTACGCTGAACAAGGGCCCGAGTTCGTAGTGGAGCACGTGGGCGGGATCCCAGAACCCGGGGTGATCGAACCACTTGGGGAAGGGCGGCGCCCAGATTATCCCGTCCAGCCCGGAAAGCACCCACTTGTCGGGCCGCGCCAGAGACGACATCCGGTCGGCAGGCCCACGAGGCGAGCCGACCGGGGGGCCGTGCGTGGCCTCCGATGAGGCACGGTCCGAACCGATGGGTGCGGGGTGTCCGGATGAAGTCCCAGGTCCGGCCATGGCTCCAGGCTCTCGGGGCAACGGTGGGTGGGGCGACGGCAAGGTACGTGACCCTTCCGGTGTTCCACACCCCGGAGCCGGCTACGTCCCTCCGACGCCGTCCGGAATATCCGAATGGCACGCGCTACAACGGATCGGCGCCGTCCATGCGTGAGCGTCGTGACACGACTGACAACCCTCGACGTCGGCGTGCTCGTCACGGTGGAACGGCGACTCTTCCGCCGGCTCGTCATGACAACCGGCGCTCGTACACGTTTCGAAGGCCATCGAGGGATCAGCCTGTGTGTGAGGTTTGTGGCAACTCCCACATGCGGCTTCGTGACCTGTTTCTTCTACCTCGAACCGGGTGATCACGTCTTCCATCTCGTGGCAGCTCTGGCATTCGTCGGCGCCGGGCCGCAAGCGCCCGAAGGATGCCACTCGATCTGCGTTTTCTTCTACGGGAGCCGTGAATTGGTGACACATGGTGCAGTGGATCGCCAACGTGTCGGAACTCATACCGTTCAACTGGACCGAGGTCGTCTCGGAGGCGTGACAATCCGACTGACCGCACGTTTCCCGGGTCGGGACGAACCGATGAACCTGTGCTCCGTGGCAGCTGACGCACTGGAGGTCGCGCATGGGCAGGGAGTCGGATTCCAGATGTACCCGGTGACCTGCCGTCGCCGAGATGCGCTGCCAGGTGCTGTCCGGGTCGGCGACGATGTGACAGGATGCGCAGACTTGGTTCGCCACTGGATTATGGGGACTGATTGCCCCCGGCCTCTCAGCGACCCACAAATAGAGCTGTCGGGCGCTCTCGCTGATCTTCTGAGTGTGGCAATCGTGACAGTTGAGTTCCGAGTGCTCGCTCATGTTGAATCGCTCGAAGGCGTCGTCCATGACGTGACAACTCGTGCAGAAATCGTTGGAATGCTGCATGTAGTTCCAGGTCGACGTCCCAGACCAAGCTCCCACCAGAACCACACCGGCGAGGAACAACCCGACGGTTGCCTGTGCCGGGCGGCTGCTACCACGGAGTCTCTCCCAGATCGGTCGGCGGTTGCGGATCGTCCAGATGGCCAGGGCGGTGCCCAAGAGGACTCCCACGATGGCACCCATGATCTGAACGGATTGAGGAACCTGGAATAGCCAGCGGGAAACCCGCGTTACGTTCCGCAGCGTCGAGGGCAACGTGTCCGGAACGGTCTGGAGCCCCGCCGTCAAGGCGGGGAAGAGCCCAAAGGCCGTCAACTGTCTGCCTCCTCGATTGCCAACCCCAGTGCTCGAAACGCCGCGGACCGGCCGTCGATCGAGACCGGGGCTGCGGACACTGCCTCAGCGGGCGGCTCATCCTGGCTGGAAGGTACCTCTTCCGTATACCCGAGATACGTCAGGAACAAAATGAAGGCCAGAGTGCCATACACTCCCCACGTCCACACCTTCCTGTGACGTCCCTGGTCGTCCGGCCGGTCCAGGAACGGAACAAGCAGCAGGACCAAGCCCAACAACCCGAAGCCGAGGACACCCACGAGCTCGCCTTCGATGCCCAGGATCTCGGCAGGCAGGTACTTGAGGCTCTGGAACATGAACATGAAATACCACTCCGGCTTGATTCCGGCAGGAGCGGGAGCAAACGGATCCGCTTTCTCTCCCAGATGAGCTGGAAAGAATGCCGCCATGGACGCGAGGACCATGATGGCACACAGCCAGCCGACGAAGTCCCGGAGCAGGAAGTTGGGGAAGAAGGGAATGCTACCCCTCGAACTACCCTGCCTCTCGACACTGGGTGGGACGCTCATCCCGTGCTTCTGTACCATCACGACATGGAAGCTGATGAGGAGGAAGGCTATGGCGGGCAGCACCGAGACGTGAAGGGCGTAGAATCGAGTGAGCGTTGCCCCGGTGACCTCATCGCCTCCTCTCAGCATGGTCCTGATGACGGGCCCGACCACGGGCACGACGCCGGGAATCTCCGTGCCCACTTGGGTCGCGAAGTAGGCCAATTCGTTCCATGGAAGCAGATATCCGGTGAACCCGAGCCCGAGGCAGGTTGCGAAGAGTGCCACTCCCGAGAGCCAAGTCAGCTCCCGTGGTGCCCTGTAGGCGCGGAGGAGCAGCACGCTGAACATGTGGAGGAAGACCACGAAGATCATGAGGTTCGCGCCCCATGAGTGGATCGATCGGATCAGCCACCCGAATCGAACCTGGGCCATGAGAAACTGAACGGATTCGAACGCCCCTTCGGCGGAAGGTCGGTAGTAGAAGAGGAGCAGTATTCCGGTGGCGACCTGGAGCATGAAGAGAAAGACGAGCATTCCCCCCAGGTAGTACCAGATCGAATGTTTGTGCACCGGCACCTGCTTCTTCCGGGCCAGGGGCATGACGAGCCCCATGAAACCGGTCCGATCCTCGAACCAGTCAAGCACCTTGCCCACCGCGGCTCGAAGCCGATGCATTTTCCCGTTAACTCCTCGTCACCACGACTTCTTCCCCTCGGAGCCTCACGACAAAGGACTCCAAAGGGGCCGGGGGTGGTCCCCCGGCAATGCCGCCGTTGAGGTCAAAGAGACCATTGTGGCACGCACACCAGATCTGGCTGATGTCCTCCCGGTACTGTACGGTGCAGTTCAAGTGTGTACATCGTGCCGAAAACGCCCTCAAATCGCCGCCGGGTGTGCGCACCAGGATGCCGGGCCGGTCTCCAAACTTGAAGATTGTCCCCGAGTTGGCCGGGATGTCCGATGCTCTCACGGGAAGCGTCACGGTGTTCACCGAGGCTTCGGACGCCGGCGGCGGGTAGAGATACCGCAGAACCGGATGAAGGATGGCGCCGAACATCCCGAACGTGGTCACGCCGAGGAGCCGGTCGACGAATCTTCGCCGGTTGGGCTCGGTCGCCGCCGCGTTCTCTCTGGCAGGTGCGTCGTGGCTCATCTCGTGTCTTCCAGCGGCATTACACGTCACTCTCCGTCATGCGTGGTCGCCGACGTCTGGTGGGAGGGCCCGGTCCAGGTCACGGATGCGCAGGAGCAGGCCAAGGACCAACAAGGCGATGATTGCAGCAGTTATAGCCAGGCCCACCCGTCGGGTGCGGTGTTCCCCAAAGGCCCGAAGGGCTCTCGACTGGGCCGTGTCCGTCGCCTGAATCCCGTCCTCGATGTCCGAAGCCACAGTTTCGGCATTGAAGGAGTGCACCGAGGCGCGGGCGAGAGTCAGTGCCGTCTGGGCCTCTTCCAGGTCGAAGAACGCTTGGCTCACCTCCATGCCTAGACTCTCAGCCTGCTCGAGGGCCGCTTCTGCACTCTGGGTGCTGGTTATCAGGGAATCGAGGAGGCGGGCCATCAGGGTGAAGTCGGACCCGACAGGGTCCGACTCGGTGTGGCACGAACGACAGACGTCTTGTTGGGCCTCGGCGAGAAGCTCGTCGGTCGGTGACGGGATGTCGTGATTGCCGTGACAGGCCGTGCAACCACCAAGGCCTGCCTCAGTGAAGTACCTGTCGTGTTGATTCTCTCGGAACAACTCGTCCATGCGGCCGTGACATTGGCCACAGACCGCGTGGATGGACGACAGTCCGGGAGGGGCCGCGCCATGATTGCCGTGACAGTCGTTACAGGTCGGCGCGCTCACGTCGCCTTCCTCGTACAGCATCACGCCGTGGACGCCCTCACGGAAGTCATCGGCTTCGTTCCAGGAGTGGTTCCGAGGCTCCATCAAGGCTCGGTCCCCGTGGCACGTGGCGCACGTGTCCGCCACGTTGAGCGGGTGGACGGTCGAGTTGGGATCGGAGGGTGATCGGATGTTGTGAGGCGCATGGCAATCGGTGCACGTGGCAACGCCCTGGTCGTCGTTTTCCATGAGCCGCCGGCCGTGCGCCGATGTCCAATACTCGGACTCCTGGTCTCGGGGCAAAGTCGGGTTGTACTCGGACATGACGTCCGAGCTGGAATGACAGCTACCGCAGAGTCCAGCGACTTCTCGCCGGGACGGCTTGCTCAAGAAGCCGCTCTCCATGGCGATTTCACGGCCCGGCAGCCTGCCGTGGCACGACAGGCATCCCAGTCCGAGGGAACCATGGACGTCGTCCAGAAATGTCACAGCGGGCTCCAACAGCCGTGGCTCATCCTGCCTGAGATGGCAGTCGATGCATGGCTGCGCCGGACTGTCCTGGCCTGCGACGGAACCGGGGGCGGCCAAACCGACTATGGACTGTCCCACCAGAAGGGACGCCGCGAGGCCCGTCGCCCGCGCGTGCCTCAGGAGTCGAGTCTTCGCCATGGGTTACGGTCCGACACGGTGGCAGAGATTGCATGCGGACACGTTCTTGGTGCTCAAACGGTCAGCCTCGAAGTCGGGTCCGTGAGGGTTGATTCTCCATGAGCCGACTGCCGCATGGCATTGCATGCAATCAACCTGACGGTGGCACGATGCGCAGTTCTCCAGTCCCTGGCGTGCTGCGTTGCCATGTCCGAGGAGCCAGCCCGGCTGAGCGCTATGGAAGGCGACGCGGAGGTTCCCCTCCGGTCCCATACCTGTGGAGACGTGGCAGCTTCGACAGAAGACCTCCGTGCTGTGGCACGAGGCGCAGTCGGACTCGCGTCCGTAGGATTCTGGACCGTGCATCTGGAGGAAGTTGCCGGGATGGAACCCACCCCCTGGACTGTTGTGGCACGTCGTGCACGTATCGGAGGTGTGGCAGCCTTCGCATGAGGCTGCGGCAACTGCCGCGGCTGCACCGTGCTGTCCGGAGAACTCAGGGCGATGGACGGCCAAGACCGATACCCGGACGCCCCTCGGGTCGTCTTCCGCGACGGACGGAAGGGTGTTCAAGGCGGCCGGTCCGACACCGGTGTGACATTCCCTGCAGCTCGATTCCGTATGGCAGTTGCCGCAACTGACGGACTCCTCGATGGCAAGCTGCCCGTGAAGTTCGCTCCACCCTGCATCCTGGTGAGTGCTCGGCTCCACATAGTTGGGAGCGGTCCCTGAAACGATAGCGGCGACCCTCGCATCCGTTGCGAGGGCTCTGACAGTCGGTAGCGCGGCGCCATTCGCGTGGCAGCGCGTGCAGCTTTCCTGACTGTGACAGAAGGCGCAGCTGCTGCCCTCCTCCACGGCCAGGCCGCCGTGGGATCCCTGGAAGTCCGGCTCCGAGTGGCTGGCGGGTTGGGGGAAGGCGGCGATCACCTCCCCGGTCAATCCCGTGGCTTCCGGTAGAACGGTGTGACAAGCGGCGCAGTCGCGGTCTTCGGCAAGGTGAGCGGGGGCCTCATGGGCGTGACAGGTGAGACACCCTTCCGGCGAGGCGCGCTCGACCGTCATGAGCTCCGGACGGCTTCCCTCGCCGTGGCAGCCGGCACAGTCCCATTCTTCGCCGGCCGACTGCTGCCTCTCCATGTGGACCGTATGGGAAAAACTGAGGTTTGATGGGTTAGACTGGGGCT
Source organism: Gemmatimonadota bacterium (assembly GCA_024638395.1). Taxonomy (GTDB): domain Bacteria; phylum Gemmatimonadota; class Gemmatimonadetes; order Longimicrobiales; family Gaopeijiaceae; genus JAHEKK01. The sequence continues at coordinate 15,235 of JAHEKK010000006.1, forward strand.
CGGCCCAGGCCACTGCCTCTTCCACGACACCGTCGTGACAGTTGAGACAACTCCGCTCGTCGGGGAAGACCTCGGAGCTCACGCCCGTCTCGATGCCTACGTGGCACCCGGTGCAGAGAGGGAAGAGTCCTTCATGTTCTTCGTGGGGAAACATGGGCGCCCGCCCCGCGATCGCCTGAACACCGGTGGCGGCTGCCACTGCCATCGTAAGGGCAGCGATGACCATGGTGGACTTTCGGGACATTCTCGGCCCGCCTGAGGTATTCATTGACGCACCTCCATTCCCGGTTCCGGGCCGAGCGTCCATTCCCACCTGAGACTGGCGCGCAATTGGCTCCAGTCCACACCGGGGGAGTCCGCCCCCACGGCATGGCGGTAGGCGGCGAATGTGCCTGACAAATAGCCCCGGGAGCCGGCCTTCATCCCACCATCGACCCCGAGGCCGAAGACCGTTCCCTCATCGACACGGAATTCAAAGATTCGCTGAAAGGCCTGGAGACTGAAGCCGAGGCGCCCTGCATCCGGCAGCGCGCGGTGGACTCGAATGCTCGCAGCACTCTTGGCGGCGCCGAACCCGACATCGAGGTCGTACCGACCGTCGGCCTTCCAAACGTCACCCATGAGGCTCGAGAGGGACAATCCAGCCCGCCATCCGTCGGATCGGATGGGGCCGAACGTGTTGCTAAGACTGGTCTCGTCGTAGCTGCGCCTGGATAGGTCGGCTCCGGCTACGATCACTCCCCCCTCAGGGCGCCAACGGGTTTCCAGTCCGCCCTCCGTGAACCCGACGGGGCTGAAGGCACCCCAGATGGTCCAGAGTTCGAAGAAGGGGCGATAGCGGCGCGCGAAGAGCTGGGTCTCCAGCCGACCGGGGCCGACGAAGCGCCCGGTGAGTCTCGCTTCGTTCACTTGTCGGCTGGCCAGGTCCGCCTCCAGAGACCCCGTGAAGGACATGCCCCAGCGGCGGACAACGCCGTCCACTGCGATCCGATCAGAGTATAGGCCCGCCCGGTCGGTACGGATTTCCCGTTGGTACAGCGCTGAAATCGAAGTGGCCAGAGACGGCCGATAGGTTCCGGATATCCCCAGAATCATCCCGCGGTCGTCGGGTGCGAAGGGTTCGATTGCTGAGAGGGAGGCAGACGTCCGGGGCTCGTCTAGACCGCGGGCCAAGCTCCAGCCACCGTATCCCTCAACGCTGAGACCACGGAGGGGACGGTACAGGACGGACGCTCCGTCGAAGTTATAGAACCCGAGTCCCGATACCATCCATTGGCGACCGCCCCGGACCCGGTAGTTCCCCCGGTCGAGTTCCAGGTAGGCCACCAACGCATCGAAGGCGTCGTTCGCCTTGGGCCACAGATCGGACTCTTCGGAGACGGAGGCGCGCCCCCGGACCCGAGCGTAGAAGCGCACCCCCCGGCCGAGTCCCCAGGCGCTGACCGAGACGTCCTGCAGGAGGGGGAGCGCATAGACCGATGGGGCAGCGCCACTAAGCAGGCAGTATTCCTCCCCGGTCAGGCACCGTACAACCGCACCGTTGGGAGCGCGGCGCAGAATGCCCGATCCGGTGGTTTCCGATGCTGGAATACTGTCGACGCGAAGGGGCTGGAGGTCCACGTATTGGGCGCTCGTGACGCCGGTGATGCGCACGTTCTGGCCTGCGAGGCCGGCCGGCAATACCGTCCAGGCTGCGACGATCGCCCAGGCGAAGCAGGATTCCCTCACCCGGTCCCCCTCACCGAAGTACGCCCAGAGGGTGAAACCCGGTGGCACTCGGCGCAGTCACCTTCCGGATAGTGGGTCGCTTGATCCGTGTGGCACGCGGTGCAGACGGATCGGGTGGGTCCCAGCTGAGCGGTTACGGGTTCCTCGTGGCAGCCAGCCCCACCACACCCCACGTGAGCCTTTCGGTCATGGACCTCCAGGAGAGGCGCTCCGTGGCAGAGGCCGCAGTCTGAATCATCGCGATGATGATCCTGGTGGCAGGAGCGACATTCCCGAGTGGGGGCTCTTGAATCCGGCTCCGTATGGCAGTCGGTACAAGCCAGCGTACCGTGGTCTTCGTGTCCGAAAGGCAACTCTCGAGAGGTGGGCCCAGAACCCGTGGTCGGGTAGGCTGCCGCCGTCCTCGTGATCCGGGGACGAGCGACTGCTTCACTGTGGCAGGCTTCGCACGTTCTGGGCTGCTCCGGGTCGTGATGGCAGGCGCGGCACTCGTCCCGGCTGAATACGACCCGCTCTCCAAGCCAAGCGGGCCCTCGGTGGCAGTCCGTGCATTCTTCACCGGAGTGACTGCCATGAGCTACAAGGTTTGTGTGGCATTGTGTGCACTCCACGTCCCCATGGGTGCCGTGAGGGAAGCCGCCTGCCACGGAGGAGGGGACGGTGAGGCGAATCAGATCGGCGCTGACCCCCGCGGAATCGCCTGCCGTTTGGGCCTCCTGCTCCGCCTCTTCCACTGCGGTTGCGTCGGAGGCCACGTCGTGACCGCCGCATTGAGCTAGGACGACGGGGCCTGAGGCAATCAAAGCCGCCGCGAGGCGTGCTCGCATTTTTCGCAGAAACACCTCCCTCCGAGCTATGATGCCCCTTTGGATCTCAGATGGGACCCCGGCCCGCTTGAAGATACGTCGTGGCCGGAGCGATTGGATAAAGAAATGTAGGGGGGATTCGGCGTCTTCGAAGTCGGAGGTTCCCTTACAGCGCCATGTCACTTGATGACCCCAAGTTATAGGCGGTAAGATGGATAGGTTAACGAGGGTAGAGAGCGACTGGAGGCCTTGATGACCGAGGGCGACCGTTTCCGAGACAAGATGATACGGATCTGGAGCCGGGCCAGGGCGAGAAGCCGCTGGGGGCCTGTGTGGGCGTACCGTGCCCTGGCGGCTGGAGTTTTCGGCATGGTCCTGGTCGTTGGCTGCGTGGACGAGCGGGAGGTTTTCCTGCCCTTCCCTCTTTATGAGGATCCTCCGAGCGGTGCCGCAGGGTTCCTGGGGTACAGCGATCAGGATCAGAAGTTGCCGGTGTGTGGCAACTGTCACGTCGGTCAGCAGGCTGAGTGGGAGCAGACCGCTCACGCCGGAGCATGGGCGACGCTGGAAGAGAGTGGCCATTCCCAGACGTTCTGCGAAGGATGTCACACGATTTCCGAGAACGGAAACGTGACGGCCGACATGGCGGTGGGTTGGACCGCCACCTCGGACCCGCGCTACCAGGACGTGCAGTGCGAGTCCTGCCACGGGCCTGGGTTGGAGCACGTCCTGAACCCCGACAACAACGTGACCAAGCCCATCCCTTCGATCCTCGTCGGCACAGAGCTTACCAACGGCTGCGGAGAGTGCCACCAGGGGGCCCACCACGGCTTTGTGGACGAATGGGCCCAGTCGCGCCACGGTGATGCTGCCAACAGGCCTCAGTACCGAGAGCGCGAGGGGTGTCGAAGCTGCCATGGCGGGCGGGGTGCACTCGAGGCCTGGGGGATCGACGCCGAGTACGTCGAGAAGGACAGCACCGAACCCTTCGGCATCGTCTGTGCCGTGTGCCATGATCCCCATGATCCGGCCAACTCCGGTCAACTCCGGTTCCCTGTCGACGATCCGGACATCGAGACAAACCTGTGCATGAAGTGCCACCAGCGGCGGGCAGTTCCCGATCCCGGCGGCTCTTCGCGAGGACCGCACTCGCCCCAGGGTCCGCTCCTCATTGGCGAGGGTGTAGGCTGGCAGCCGCCCAATTTCCAATACGCCAACACTCGGATCCTCGGCACCCACGGGACGGAGGCCAATCAGCGTCTTTGCGCCACCTGCCATCTGAACGCCTATGAGGTCACGGACGCTGCGACCGGTGATTTCCTCCTCAGCGTGAAAGGGCACAGCTTCAAGCCCATCCCCTGCGTGGATGCCGAGGGGATCCCTGATGCGACGGCCGACTGCACGTTGCAGGAGCGCACCTTTGCGTCCTGCTCGACGAGTGGTTGCCATGGGTCAGAGGACGCTGCGCGATCGGCGTACATCGTGGCCACCGACCGGATCGCTGACCTGGTGACGGAATTGAATGCCCTTCTCGAACAGGTCCCGGCATCCGCGTTCAATTCGGACGATGAGGTGTTCACGGTCGCGGAGGGTGCGGACTTCAATGCGGGGCTGGGCGAGATCACGAGCTCGGCGGTCCACAATCCGTTCCTCACAGAGGCGCTGCTGACGGCCAGCATCCAGGCTGTGCGTGACGAATATGGACTTCCCGCAGCCACGAACGTGACGCTGTTGAATCTCCTCGATCCGGAGGGCTGATCACGGGTTACCCGGGAGAGTGATCCAACGAGGCGGCGGGGGCTCCCGCCGCCTCGTTGTCTTTTCGTTGATCCTCTCCAGCGCCTCCAAGGGATGGCCTAGCGGGCGACTCCCTTCCCTTTCCCGCCTACACGCCGAAGTCCCCATCGGGCGGTGGCTGTGTAACTTTGGGCTAGCGCCGGTCTCCAGCCCGTGCCTCGGCGCCAGGATTCCCCAACTCTGAGGAGCCTTCTTTGGCCGAAGCACCCAGGGCGTTTCTCACGAACCTCCTCGAGGCCCCCGGGGTCTCGGGCTACGAGCAGCCGATCCAGCGCGTCGTCCGTGCCTATGCCGAGTCTTTTGCCGAGGGGATCGAAACCGACCTGCACGGAAACGTGATCCTGTCCGCCGGCGGGGGCGACAGCCCGAGGGTCATGTTTGCGGGACACTGTGACCAGCTCGGTCTCCTCGTTTCGCACGTGGACGACGAAGGCTTTCTCTTCGTCCAGACCGTGGGGGGCTGGGATCCCCAGCAGCTCGTAGGTCAGCGGGTCACGATCTGGACCGACGACGGTCCGGTCAACGGGGTCATCTCCAGGAAGGCCATCCACCTCCAGGACGAGACCGAGCGCAAGCAAGTGGCCGAGTTCAAGCACCTCTGGATCGACATTGGCGCGACGGATAAAGACGACGCCGCAAGCGCCGTATCCATCGGCGACGCCGTGACGGTGCAGCTGGGCGTCCAGGAGATGAGAAACGGAGTGATGAATGCCCCCGGAATGGACAACCGCACGGGCGTATGGGTGGTCGTGGAGGGATTTCGGAGAGCCGTAGAGCGGGGCGTGACCGCATCCCTCCACTGTGCCTCGACGGTACAGGAGGAGATCGGACTGCGGGGGGCGAGGACTTCGGCATTCGGCATCGACCCCCAGGTGGCCATCGCGGTGGACGTGACCCACGCCACCGACTGTCCCGGGGTGGACAAGCGGGAGCGGGGGGCCGTAGCCCTGGGCAAGGGACCGGTACTGAGCCGGGGGGCAAACGTGAACCCTATTGTCTGGGCGCGACTTCGGGATCAGGCCGAGGCGGCGGAACTGCCCTACCAGGTCGCGGCTTTGGGCCGGGCAGCGCCCAATGACGCGAATCCGCTTCAGATCAGTCGTGCGGGCGTTGCGACGGGCCTGGTGCAAATCCCGAATCGGTACATGCACAGCCCCGTCGAAGTGATCTCCTTGGACGACCTCGAGGCGGCCGCGGAGCTTCTTGCTCACTTCGCATGCTCCCTGTCTCCTTCCGACTCCTTCATCCCGGTCTGAGGCCTGAGGCGACCACCCGAGCCGATGAGCAACGAGCGTGTCTATGCCGCCGGCCTGCTGAACGAGGCTCTCGATCCCTCCCGCCAGCCCGACGCGATTCGGTCTTTTCTCTACGAAGAAGAGACCCTGATCCACCGCATCGTCGGTGGCTCCCGCGGCCTGTTACCCTCCGTCGTTGACCTGGGATGCGGCACCGGAAGGCACCTCGCGGGACTTGCCGGAAAGCTCCGACTGGGGGTGGGCGTCGACTACGAAGCGTCGTACATCGCCGAGGCTCGTCGAAGGGCTGCGCGTCCGTCCCTCCGCTTCATTGTCGGAGAAGCCACGCGGGTCCCGCTGGGTCCGGTCTTCGACCACGCTTTGTGCCTCACGAGCTCCTGGGGGACCATGAGCGACAAAGAGGCTGTTCTGCGCGAGATGAGGCGACTTTCCCCCCGGGATGGCAGCCGTCTCTTGACGGTCTACGCGCCCACGTCGGTCCCGGCCCGGAAGGAGTGGTACGGACGACTGGGGCATCCGGTGGAGGAGGTCACGGACGACTACATTCTGACCCGCGACGGATTCCGGTCGGAACACTTCTCCCCACAGCGGGTTCGGGCGTTGATCGGTCCCTGCACCCTGCATCCCATCGGGGAGATCGCCTTTCTGGTACAAGCTTGACTGAGGGCCGCTGAGCGGGGGCACCCTTCAACGGCGGGTCTGCTGTAGTCCAACCGGGCCCGACGACGTATTGTCCTGTTCCGGGGCCCGTCCGGCGGCGGATCCCGAACGGTGTTGACGGGAGAGGGAGGACCGTCGGCCTGAACGATCACCATGCGAGAGAAAGAGGGAGCCCCATGCCCCGACTGCGCATCTCCGCCTTTGTTTCATCCATGCTGACCCTGGGATTCCTGGCAGCGCCTGCGCTGGCCCAGGACGAATCGCGTTCCGTGGCCAATGGTGGCATCCATGTATCCGGCTGGATGGGCAAGATCGATGCCCGCGAAGCCGCGAACGGCCAGTCGCTGGAGGACGCCAGCCTCATGTCCATGGACGGCGGCCTTCACGTCGTCACCGGCCCTGCTGTGGCCTATTGGAACGCCTCGAACACGGCGTCAGGGAACTACACTGTCACGGCCACGTTCCACGAGGCCGATTACATGAATCTCAACAACCATCCGCACCCCTACGGCCTCTTCATCGGTGGAACCGGCATGGGGACGGATGATCAGCGCTATCTCTACTGTGCTGCGTACGGAACCGGCTCGTTCATCGTTCGCGGGTTCGGTCCCGAGGCGTTCCAGATGAACGGACGCCGGCCCGAGGAGAACGCCGCCGTGAACAAGGCCGCCGGCCCGGGTGAGCCTGTGACTCAGCAGATTTCCATGTCGGTCCACGGCGGCATGGTCGAATGCGCCATCAACGGCACGACGGTGGCCAGCTATCCGGTCGCCGACGTCGTGGGCGATGGCCGGTTGACCTCGACGGACGGCGTCTACGGCGTTCGTTTCGGCCACAACACGGAGGCCACGGTTACGGGACTCGCGCTAGAGAGCCACTGATCTCCGAAACTGTGCGGTACGGGGGGCTTTCCGATCATCGGGAAGCCCCCCCCTGCTATCGAGGCTGCCGGAGCTCGAGGCTGGACGCCGGATCCACGCGACCGGCAGCGAAGAGCCAGACCGGCCACGACCAGATCCGCCGACCACCCCGTCAACCGCCGGGCGTGGATGGCGGCGTGGATGACGATGTCCGACGTCCGGCCCGTATTGGCGGTGGGAAGAACACGGACAATCGCTGACGACGGGTGGCCGGACATGAATCGATGGAGGGGAGTGCTCTTGGTTCTGGCAGGATCTACCGCAGCCTGCGCAGGGACCGGGGAGTCGGAGTGGGGCGGGACCATCACGGACAGCGCCGGCATCACGGTCGTGGCCAATCCGGCCGAGGGTCTTTGGGGCGCGGAGTCCCCCTGGAGGCTCGTGGAGGAGTTGCGTGTGGGCTCGTTGGATGGAGACCCCAAAACCCAGTTCGGCCAGATCGGAGCCCGGGGCATCGACCGATTGTCGGACGGTAGAATCGTTGTCCTTGACGCCATGGGTCAGCACCTGAAGGTCTTCTCGCCCGATGGTGTCCATGAGGCGACCATTGGAGGACCCGGGTCAGGGCCTGGAGAGCTGGGGGCGGGGAATCAGTTCGTCGTGGTCGGCCGCGGCGATACGATCTATGTGCCGGACCTCCAGAACCAGCGCGTCAATCTCTATTCCGGGGCCGGTGCGGCCCTGGGGAGCTTCCCGCTTGAGCTCTCCCGTGGGATCCCCTTCCTGTGGGACGCCACAGGCGCCGGCGAC
>JAHEKK010000230.1 GCA_024638395.1 Gemmatimonadota bacterium
GGCCGTCTTTGGCATCACGATCGTGCAGGGCACGCCGAGACGAGTCGCATGGTAGGCGAGGGCCTGCGCGTGGTTTCCCGCCGAAGCCGCGATCACGCCCGGGACTTCGGTGCCTTCCAGGGATATGAGCTTGTTCAACGCCCCCCGGTCCTTGAAGGACCCGGTGCGCTGGCGAAACTCGGATTTCATGCTCACGGGTGCCCCGACGGTGTCACTCAGGGCGTATAGCCGTGAAGTCTCGGTCTCCACCACCTCCGACCGGATGCGGGCCCGGGCAGCGACGACGTCCGAGAGGCTCAGCACGATGTGGCCTGGTGTTTCACGGGTTCGAGAGCCCCCCGGAAGAGTCGAGGCGCCGACCCACGGAGGCGGGAAGACACTACCGCTGCCGGAATACGGCTACGCGGAGAGGTGGGTCCACCGACCAACGGAACTGGTAGCGACTCTCACCGTCGACGACGACCGACTGCCGGCGCTCACGCGTCTTCGGCTGGTCGTCCCGTCCATTCAGCACAACCAGAATCTGGCCCGGCTCGATGCCTTGCGCCGCCGCCATCAACGACCCCTCGAGATTGGCCAGAACCTCGTCCTCGGCCTTGCTTTGAACAGAGCCCGAGGCCTGGGCAACGAGATCGCTCTCCGAAATCCGCTCGTAGCCGGCCTCGAAATCCTCCACGGAGACCGAGAACTCCCCGTCGCGGCGGAAGCCTACCTCGGTCATCGCCGCGGAATTGAAGTTGGGCTCAACGCTGTGGTACGAGTTCCCGTATCGCTTCAAGATCATGAATCGTCCTCAAAACTGAGCAGCGCTTCCAATTCCTCCGGAGTCAGCGTTTCCCCGGCCTTGCTCCCGCTTCCCCCTGCGGATCGGCTCTTGGTCCCGGTCGGCTTCTCCCGGACCACACCACCGGCAAAGTCAAAATCGGGGTGATGGATCCGGTCCAGTGAACGACCCAACCGGTACTCCAGGGTCTTGTACGCACCCAGGTCCGCCGCGGTCACGAACGTCACCGCCTGTCCATCGGCGCCGGCCCGGCCAGTACGTCCGATCCGGTGTGTGTAGTCCTCGGGGTCCAGCGGCACGTCGTAGTTCACCACGTGGGAGATGCCCTCGATATCCAGGCCTCGCTGGGCGATGTCCGTGGCGACGAGCACTCGCACCTGACCTCCGGAAAACCCGTCGATGGCCCGTGTCCGGTGCTTCATCTGCCGGTCCGAGTGGATCACGTCGCACGAGATACCGGCCTGGTCCAGCCGCGCTTTGAGGGCATCCGCCCCCACCTTGGTCCGGGAAAAGACGAGGACTTGTTCCCACCCGGGCTGCTCCAGCAGATGGATGAGCAGGTCCGGCTTGCGGTCCGGCCGAACCGAGTAGGCCAACTCCTCGATGCCTTCGGCCTTGGTGCCCGAGGGCGTGACCTCGACCCAGATCGGCTCCCGGGTCATGCGGAGAGCCAGGTCGTGGACTCCATGAGGCATGGTGGCCGAGAAAAGGAGGGTCTGCGGCCGTTCGCCCAGGCCTCGGACCACAGCTTCGATCTGGGGCCGGAAGCCCATGTCCAACATCTTGTCGGCTTCGTCGAGGATGAGGAAGTCGACCTTCTTGAGCTTGGCCTTGCCCCGGTTCATGAGGTCGATGAGGCGACCCGGCGTGGCGACCAGCACCTCGTCGCCGCGATCGAGGCTCTCCAACTGGGGGCCGTATGCCACCCCGCCGTAGATCGCCGAAGCGCGGACGGCGGTGCCCCTGGCCAGGTTCTCGGTTTCTTCCATGACCTGCTGGGCCAATTCCCGGGTCGGGCAAAGCACCAGCACCTGGAGCCCTTCCCCTGCACGAATCAACTCCAGGGCCGGAAGCATGAACGCCCCGGTCTTGCCGGTCCCGGTCTGGGCGATCCCGACGATGTCCTTCCCGTCGAGCACATGGGGAATGGCCTGCTGCTGGACCGGCGTCGGCTGGGACCAGCCCATCGCCTCCAGGACCGCGATCCTGGGCGCAGAGAGACCCAGGGCGGCAAACGTAGAATAGTCAGTCAAGTGTTCTTGGACCCACGATATATGAGAAAAACGCAATGGGGGAATCTAGCAGGGTGCTTTCACAAACCGGATACATGGCCATCTTTGTGGGATGACCCCCTCCGATCCGATATCCGTCCTCTTCGTCTGTCTGGGGAACATCTGCCGGTCCCCTCTCGCCGAGGGCGTGTTCCGCGCCCTTGCTGCGGAGGCCGAATTGGAGGACCGGTTCAGGGTGGACTCGGCCGGGACGGGAGCGTACCACGTGGGCGAGGCGCCCGACCCCAGGTCCGTGGCCGTGGCCCTGGAGCACGGTGTACAACTCACCGGCCTGGCCCGTCAGGTGACCCCTCACGACCTGACGAACTTCGATTGGGTCGTCGCGATGGACGACAGCAACCGCCGTTCCCTTCGCGGCCTTGGCGGGGGCACGGACGGGAAACGCCGGGTGGTCCTACTCCGCGATTTCGACTCCGAGTCCCCGGGCTCCGACGTCCCGGATCCATACTACGGCGGCGTGGAGGGCTTTGAGCGCGTCTTCCAGATCGTGGACCGCTCCTGCCGGCAACTCCTGGACGAGATCGCCGGCCGCCCTTGATGAAGCTCACTCGTCCGGCAAACGGACTCCGACGGCCACACCGTCCCCAACCGGGACTACGGTTGCCAGGAACCGTGGATCCTGAGCGAGGGCTCTGTTGAAACGGTCGACATAGACCCCCGGGGACCCGTCCTCGGGATTCGTCACCTCACCACGCCACAGAGCATTGTCGGCCAGAAGCAGGCCTCCTGCCCTCAACAGCCGCGCCGCGTGCTCCAGGTAGAGGGGAAGGTTCTCCTTGTCGGCATCGAGAAAGACGACGTCGAAGGACGCGTCGAGAGCGGCGAGGAGCTCCGGGGCCTCTCCCTCCCTGACTTCAACCCGGTCCCCCAAGCCCGCTCGGCGAAGAGTCTCACGCGTGACGGCCGCGTGACGAGGCTCCCGCTCCAGGGTGAGAAGTGAGCCGGTCTCAGGGAGGGCCCTGGCAATCCACAGGGCCGAGTAGCCACCCAATGCCCCTACCTCGAGGACCCGCGAGGCCCCAGCGAGCCGGACCAGAACCTGGAGGAGGCGGCCTGTGGACGGGGGTACCTGAATCTGGGGCAAGCCTCCTTCATCGGAACGCGAGCGAACGTCACGAAGGACCGCGTCTTCCCGCGCAAAGAGATCCTCGACGTAGGCCTGGAGCGAGTCACCCACCGAGAACCCGAGCCATTCGTCGAACACCCTCCTCCAACTCGGCATCGGACGAAGCGATGCTCATTCGAGCATACCGGTCGTCGCCGAAGGCAGATCCCGGGACGACGGCCACGCCGACTTCCTCCAGGAGCCCCGTGCACACATCCGCCGACGACCCGTACGTCCCATCGAAGAGGGCATCGACCCGGAAGTAGAGGTAGAAGGCGCCTTCCGGCCGCACATACCCACACCGGGGCGCCAGCTCGTCGAAGAGCCCCATCACCAGGTCCCTTCGACGCCGGAACGCCGCCACCATCTCGCTCCTGGTGGCGCTGGCGAGGTCCGGTTTCGTGAGCGCCCGGAGGGCTGCCAACTGCGATGGCGTCGAGGCGTTCGACGACACATGGCTCTGCAGCGCGCTCATCTTCTTCGTCAGATCGGGGTCGGCCCAGGAGAAGCCGATCCGCCAACCGGTCATCGCGAAGCTCTTCGACAGGCCATTCACGATGACCACCGTCCCGAGGCCGGCTGCCGGAAGGTCGAGTAGCCCCGGAGCGCGGAGCCCTTCCGACCCGAAGTAGATCTCGCGGTAGATCTCGTCGGAAATGACGACAACGCCGCGGGTCTTGCACCAGTCGGCGATGGCCGCCAGCTCCTCCGCCGTGTAGACCGCACCACTGGGATTGGATGGGGACGAGATGATGAGGCCCTTCACCGCGGGGGTGTAGGCAGCCTCCAGGTCATCCGGCGACAGCTTGAATCCCCGATCCTCGTTGCCGAACACCGGCACCGGCCGCGCCCGGGCCAGGTTCACGATCTCGGGGTACGAGGTCCAGTAGGGAGAGCCGATCAGGACGTCATCGCCCGGCCCGAACAGGCAGAAGCAAGCGTTGAACAGCGCCTGTTTGGCGCCGGCCGTCACGACGATGCGCTGGGGATCCGTGGAGTGTGCCGTGCCGCCGGCCATGTATTCGCCGACCGCGGCCCGCAGCGCAGGTGTTCCGGCAGCCGGTGTGTACCGGGTCTGTCCTGCCTGAATGGCCTCGACACCCGCCGATGAAACCCAGGGTGGCGTAGGGAAGTCAGGCTCACCGGCCCCGAGATTGATGATGTCACGCCCTTCGGCGGCTAGCTTCTTCGCGAGTGTGCTGACCGCGATCGTCGCGGACGGCTGGAGCTTGAGAACGTTTTCAGAGTAATCCATGCCGGGAATATTACATCCCCAGCGGCCGGGTGCGAGTTGACGGAGACCCCCAGGGGACCATGGCTATCCTCCGGGCTGGAGCACCCCTCGCCGGCCCTCTACTTCGACTATGTCGATCCGGGGTCCTACCTCCTTTCCCGCCTGCTGAAGGACCTGGAGGTCCATTGGCGGGGATTCGAGATCCGGGTTCCACCTGATCGGCCCGTGGACCCCGGGGAGCAGTCTTGGGCGGACTACCAGGCCGACACCGCCGAGTACGCCGAAGCGTTGGGTCTCGCGTTGCACCCACCTTCGCAGGTCCCATGGACCCGGAAGGCCCACGAACTGACGGCCCATGCAGAAGAGCGGGATTGCTCGGAGGCCATGCGGGGTGCACTGTTCCGGGCCCACTTCTTGGAAGGACTGGATATCGGCCGGATCGACGTACTCGTGTCCATCGGGAGCTCCCAGGGGCTGGATCCGAGTGAGACCAAAGCCGCCCTGGACGTAGATCGCTGGGCGGGTCAGGTCGAAAGTGACCGTGCTCTCGCACTGGAGGATCGAATCGTCGGGGTTCCCACGTTGGTCATGGGGACCCGCAGGCTGGAAGGTCTCCGGTCGATGAACGAGATTCGCGACTGGATCGCATCGCACCACCCCGACACCACGAAGGAGCCATGGCGGGATATCAACGAAAGACGGCCCTGAGTCCCAAGGACGTGCTCGAGAAGGCCCAGACACGGCTACCCGAGTACCTGGGCCTGTCCAGGTCCAAGGAGAGCGACCATAGCGCCACCTATACCGGAGAGGAGGGCACCGTGGTCCTATCGGCCCATCGCCACGGCCCCTACACCGACGTGGTGGCTTCGACGGACCGGCTCAGAACCTCCCGGATGGACTACGAGATCCAGCGGTTCTTGAACCTGTTGCCCTACGAACCAGGAGACACGGGAGGCCCGGGATCAGGCGATCCCCAATAGGCCATGACATCCTTTGAAGAGCTGAACATCGAGGACGAGGTGGTGGAGGCGCTCGCCGCCGAAGGGATCGAGATCCCAACCCAGTTCCAGGCGGCGGCGGTCCCGGTCATCGCCAAAGGACGGGATCTCCTGGGAAGGGCCGGCCCCGGAGCGGGCACGTTGATCGGATACGCAGCCGGGCTGCTAAGCCGTCTGGACGGTGGTGCCGGATCCCCCGCGGTCATCGTCCTCTGCACCGGCGTCCGCCAATCAACCGAACTGGCCCGCTCCCTTGCCTCGATGGCCGAGGCGTGCGGCATGCGCGTGGCCGCACTCGCCCCGCAGTGGAATCTTCCCCAGCGAGCCGACTTCCTCTTCGTACCCGCAGAGGAGATTGGGGCATTGTTCGACGGTAGCGTGGCTCTGACCGCCCTGAAGGCCGTGGTGATCCAC
>JAHEKK010000231.1 GCA_024638395.1 Gemmatimonadota bacterium
AAGACCTTGCCGGCCTGGGTGGTCTCGTCGAACAGAATGTGAAACAGCACTGCCCGGTCCGAGCCGGCTCGACTCCCCGGCTTCAGGGGCACCCTCTTACGCTTGCCCTCCCGGCCCTCGCGTCTGGAAAACGACAGACCGAGTCGGGCCATTCCCCGCGCCGCGAGCCCGCGGACGTGATCGAGGACGAGGCGGACGACCGCAGTCCCCTGCAGCTCCACGCGGGCCCGCTCGGCCTGAAGTCGCGACTCGAGACGCCGGGCACTCGCCAACTGGAGCTCCAGACGATCGTTGAGAGCCACGAAGTCCTCCCGCAGCGTCGTCAACGCCTCCGTCGATTCGCGGCGGATGGTCTCCTCCTGATCGGCCAAAGTGGCCAGCCCGGCCAGGAGGGCCTGGCGGGTGATCTCCAGGGGCTCCCGCGTGGACGTACGGATGTCTTGGCCCCTCGCCGCGAGTCGACCCTCTTCGATGGCCGCGTCGAGAGCCGCGTCAAAGCGAAGCTCGAGGGATTCGCGGAGCCCCTGCACGGCGGCGGCGGTGGACGCGTACAAGGCTTCGCTCCGCTGACCCAGCTCGGCCAGGCTTGGCCGGAGCGTGCGTTCCACAGAGCCGGTGGCGATAAGACGGAACGCGTGGTTTGCCAGCTCGGGATAGGACCGGACCGGGGCGTCGGGCTCCGGAAGCGCGTCGGGATCCACGACGACGAACCCCTCGGGGAGTGACGAGAGCCTTTGCTCCACCCGGTCATCGAACGCCTGGAGCATGCTGCGCACCGGTTGAATTTCCGCCCTTCGCCGAAGTCCCGCCAGAGCTTGTTTGCGGAGGTCGACGGAGACGTTCTCCCCGAGCGTCTGCAAAGCCTCCTCCACGGCCTCGGCGTCCTCCTTCTCCAGGGGTTCCAGGGCGGCAAGAGCTTGACTGAGCACCGCCTGGGATCGCTCCAGCGGCTCTTGTAGCGTCGAGCGGAGGTGGTTCTGGATGTCGTCTTCCAGGCCGCGGGCCCGAGTGCTCAGATCGGCCCGTAGGGCCTCCACCGTTTCGCGCCTCAGTTCGTGCTGTACGATCCCGGTGGCGAAGCTCTCCCAAGCCTGAATCGCTTCTTGAGTGCGATCCCGAGCCCGTTGAGCCCGCTCCTGCAGCCCGGAGGCCCGGCGACGACTCGAGGGTAGATCTGTTGTCCCGATGGCGGCCAGTTCCCGGCGGAACTTCCGGAAGCGCCGTTCCACGGCGGGCCGCAGAAGCGCACTTGCGCTGGGCGGATCGGCAGGTGGGTCCTCCGGTGTTGCCGAAAGGCCCTCCCGAAGCGTCAGCGCGGGCTGAGCGCTGAGTTCGGCGAGGACTTCGTGGAGATCGGTGGCAAGCGCGTGGTCCACATGGTACAGGGCGAGA
Source organism: Gemmatimonadota bacterium (assembly GCA_024638395.1). Taxonomy (GTDB): domain Bacteria; phylum Gemmatimonadota; class Gemmatimonadetes; order Longimicrobiales; family Gaopeijiaceae; genus JAHEKK01. The sequence goes on from JAHEKK010000231.1 coordinate 1,393, forward strand.
GCCCGAAGAGGCGCCGTTCTCTGGAGCGTGGGCGTCGCCCCCGACAGTCTCCGGAAGGTCCGTCGCGCACGCCTGATACGCTTCATCCAACGTTGAGACGACGTATCCCAACGAGCATCGACGAACCACCGCTCCTCCAGGTCCACACCGATTTGCCGGGGCGCTTCCAGGGCCGTGCGGTGGACCTCGCTCCAGAAACGGTCGACCGCGATCTGAAGGTCCCGGGCCCACCCTTTTTCCACCTCCTGCTCTTTCTGTAGACGGTCCGCCTCGGGCCACCCTCGGATCGCTTCCGCCGTTGCCAGCGGTCCCCGGTTGCCGGCCGTGCTGAGGGTCTCGAGGGCTCGATACACCCGTGCCTCGATCTCAGCCACGGGCACCTCGAGGGCCGCCGGGAGATGAAACAGGCTTTCATCCTCGACCTCGTCCTCTACCTCGACTTCAAGCTCTCCCTCGACCCCCGCGACTTCACCGGCTCGCGTGAGGGCGAACTTGAACAGGATCGGGCCGATCAGGAGGTGTATGGCCACGGTCCCCATGACCAGGGTCCGGATCTCGGTCCCCAGGGCGCCCAGATTATTCTCGACGATGATCGACAAGCCGATCACCACGCCGGCCTGTGCGACAAAGGAGAGCCACGCGTTCTTGCGGATGGCTTCGGGCTCACCGGCGAGCTTGGTCGCCAGCGCCGTACCGAAGTAGATGGCCGCCAGGCGTACCAGGGCAATGGCCACCGCGATCAGAAGCACGGTCCTGAGCGCCGCCAGGTCCAAGCCCGCGCCGGCGACGGAGAAGAAGACGACGTACACCGGCAGGGCCACACGCTCGACGAGCTCGACGAAGTCGTGACCGAGGGAGGATGCGTTTTGAACCACGAACCCTGCCACGATGAAGACGAGGAGGGCTTCCAGATGGAATTCGTGAGCCACCGCCGTCATGGCGAAGATCACACCGACGACGAATAGCCAGGGTTCGGCGCCGACGTACTTCAGGTACGCGATGATGACGCCCCCCAGCGCCGCTCCCGCGAGGAGGCTCAGGGTGAGCTCGAAGGCTAATTCACCGAGGATTGCCGCTTCGAATCCATGACCGTCGGCGGAAAACGTCTGTGCCAGAGCCAGGGCCAGGGCGAGAAGGACGACCATCACGATGTCCTTCACCACCGCTACACCCAGGGTGGTATCGGCCAGGCGTCCCTTGGCCCCGGTTTCGTTGATCACCGCGATCGTCGCAGCAGGCGAGGTGCCGATGGCCATGACGCCCAGGATCATCCCCACGGACAGCACGAGGCCCAGGGGCTGGCCGTCCAGGAAGGGGATCATGCCAGCCATGGCGGCTACCGCGGCCGTGACCGCGACCAGGATCAGGGCGCCCTTGAGAAAGACGATCAGGAACAGGGAGCGGGCGATCTTGCGGAGCCCGGCCAGGTGCATTTCCCCACCGGCGCTGAGGGCGATGAGCCCGATGGCGAGATCGTTCACGACCCGCAGGTCCGCCTCGACGGCGCTGGAAAAAACGTTCAGCACCTGAGGTCCGAACATCAGCCCGGTCACGATGTAACCCGTGATCTTCGGGAGCTGGAAGTTTGCGGCCACCTGCCCCAGGGTGTAGGCCGCCAGGAGGACGAAGCCGAACGTGGCCAACGAGAAGGAATTGAAGGCGGTGTCCGACGCTGCCTGGAGCATCTGCAGCAAGGCCATCAGGCCCAGTAGCAGAAGCAGGACGACGAAGCGCCTCATCGAGCTCTCACGGTCATGATGTCTACGCCGCCTTGGATCCGGGACCTGCCCTGGGGGCAAGTGAGGGCTCGGAATCGATGAGGGCACGGCGGATCTGGGCGGGGGCCAGGACTTCCCAGACCAGGACCGATATGAGGACGGCGGAGAAGAGGCCGTCTGCCGCGGGCCCCGAGTAGACCTGATTGAAGTTCACCGCCATGGCCACCGCCAGGGCGCCGTGGGCGAGGGAGCCCAGCCCCATGGTGGGGGTGTGCTCGGCAACCGCCTCTCCGTACCGGAAGGTCAGGGCCCCGCCCAACGCCTTCCCTATCGGGCGGCCCACGAGGCACAACGCGATCAGGGCCAGGACCGCCGGCGACGCCAGGGACGGCAGGTTCCACGATGCGCCGGCCAGCACCAGGACCACCACGGTCAGGGGGCGCTCGATGGACCGCATGACGTCACGGAGCGCCTTTCGGTGTCGCGAGATGCTACCGAGCATCAGGCCCAGAACGAGGTTTACGAATAGCGGGGAAAGGTTGAGGTAGTAGGCGGAGCCGCTGGAGAAGAGGATGATCCCGATCAGTGCGAGCAGGAGCCGCTGCGGATCCCTTTCCCGGCCCAGGAACAAGAAGAACAGGATCCCGAGCACCACTCCGAACCCGAGGCTCACGGCGGCCCATTCCGTCGCGGTAAGAGGCCGGATGCCGGACGTCGTTCCGACGTGAAAAGCGCAGAAGACCAGACCGAACAATGCGGTGGCCAGGACCTCGTCGAAGTGGGCCGACGATTCCAGAATGCGGCCCAGCCTCGCCTGACCGTCCAGGGACTCACGCACGGCACGAATGGCCTCCGGGGCACTCACGGCGCTGATGGTGCCGAGGGCCGCGGCTGCGGCGAGTGAAGCCTGGAGGTCGTTGTCGGGTGCGAACCAACGCGCCAGTAGGAGTGCGGGTATGCCCACCAGCAGAAGCGTGGCCAGCACGCCGAACCCTGAGAGCGCCCCCGCCTCACGGTTCTGGCCGCGGATCGAGTCGAAGCGGAACTCGAGGCCGAGAGCGAGACCCAGGGCGCCGATGGCGAGACTCGTGACCGGCCCGAGTTGCAGGAGTACTTCCGGCGTCATCACGTCGGTGACATGAGGGCCAACCAGGACTCCGAGCACAACGAACTCCACCCCGGTGACGATCTGGAAGCGGGCACGCACACGCTCCGCCAGATAGTGGGTGCCAAGGTACCCGAGGCTGAGGATCGCCAGGAGCTGTAGGGTGGCGATCATGGTTTCGGGAGACGCGGTGAGGGGCGCAGCTCTGGGCCTCGGGCCCGGTTCACGTCAGGCAAGAGCGCTCTCCAATCCCGAGTCGCGAACGAACAAGACCGAGGATCGCATGCGGTGCACCGTCCGTTGCATGAAGTCGATGGCGTTCATGTTGCTGACACCCAGAATCTGGAGGTCTCCCATGGGGACGCGAGCGAGCACGTCGTCATCGGCGAAGTCCCCCACGAGCACGTACGTATTGGCCTTGACCGGAATCCGGCAGAGGTCGCGAAGCCTCTCGAGGTGGACGCGGCCCTCGATGGCCTCCTCTTCCGTGTCGCAGATGGTGGCGATGTTGAGCTCGCCCCGCCAGGCCCGCTGGAGTCGGAGGGCCGCCAGGATGCCGAGATTCATGTTCGACTCGGCCAGGTGCTGGTGGGTCGATTGGCCCGGCCGGCGCGGGGAGATCCAGAGGTTGACGACGCTGGTACGGCCGAGACCGGCTTGCGGATGGACGCCGGCAAGCATGATCCCCACCCTCAGTCGCACGGCCTCGTTCAGGACCTTCCGGAGGGGCTCGAAGCGCTCCGGCTCCGAGGGGAGGGGCAGGAAAAGGACGTTGGGTCTGAAAAATGCGCTCCGGAGGGCCTGGAGGCCGGTGACAACGCCTTCCACGTATTCAGTCGAGTCCACGACGGAGTACGTCGACATCACGCCGGCTTTGTGGAAAGAGCGCGAGAGCTCGGCGATGCGGGGCTGAAGATGGGATACCGTGTCGCTCGTCGCGAGGCCCAGGATCTTCAGCGACCCCTCCGGTTTGCAGATGTCGGAGACGAGCCGGTATTCCCCGCGCAGGGTCGTGGGGTCCCTGACCGGAGCGAGCAAATTGGGCTTCCACGCCCGCTCCGCCGTCAGATCCAACTCGATCACCTTGCTGGCCGCCCATTCAGCGAAGGCCACGAAGATGCCGGAACGGACCGTGCCCGTCCTCGGTAGCCGTCCCTGCCACATGATCGAGAAGTAGATGTTAGCAAGAAATTAATCAATCATAAGAAGATATACATATTACCTCCAGCACATGAATGCCATCACGCTTAATATGGCGAGAATTAAGTTCACTACGAACACCCAAGTGACTCCACCATCATCTAGATTGAATGGATCGAATGCCTGTAATGCACTACTCCTCTGCGTATAGATTGGAGTAGTAGTGGTAGTAGTGCTCGTCCATGTAGAAGTTGTTGTAGTCGTTGCTGCCATAAAAAACAAACTCTTTCAATTGACGAGCATTTAAAATTGGATGAGTTGACCGCATTCGACTTGGTGGTGAGTACAAAGCCACTGAACGCGAGTCAATATAGTAATAATGGAGTGGGCGTATTGCAGAGGTTATTACAGGGCGCAAATTTAAGTATGCAAGATCTATCCGATAAGAGTAAGCGTAGTGATGGGGCAGC
>JAHEKK010000232.1 GCA_024638395.1 Gemmatimonadota bacterium
ATCGTCGGGGACTGGTTGATTGCGATCGACTGCGGGTCGCGCTCCCGGACGTAGCGCGAAAGTGAAGGCGCCAGGCCCGATCCCTCCCCGTGATAGCTCTCTATGGAGTCGAAGAAGCGCTCCAGGTGACCGCTGAGGTGGGTTCCGATGACCGTGGTCTCCAGGCCCTCGTCGCCTGCGTCGCGAAACAGATAGGCGTTTCGGGCGCCGTACCATCCTGTGATCCCGTGGCCTCCGAAGAGCTCGAGCGTCGGATCGGGAACGTTCTCTCGGGACATGATGATCCAGAGGTCGATCCCGTGTTTCCGCATGGTCGGGAGGAGGTGGGTACGCATCTTTTCCGCCTTGACGGCCCACTCCCGTTCTGTCCACGCCCGCTGACGGTCCTGTCCGGTGAGAGCGTCGGCGGTAGCCCCACAGAGGAGGCCGGCCGCGACGACCGTCCAGGCAAACCCGGAAAACATCCTGGCTGATGCCGAAACCCGATGGGAGACCCTCATAGGCCGATTTGCCCTGCCTTTCCGCGTAGGGCACCTTGTACGCCCCCGCCGTCCGGCGGGCACAACCGCCACCGAGCTGAGGAGGGCATCGTGGGACTCCTGTACATGATCGTTTTGGGCCTCATTGCTGGTACAATCGCCAAGTTCCTCATGCCCGGAAAGGATCCAGGCGGCATTATCGTCACGATCCTGTTGGGCATCGCCGGCTCGGTGGTGGGCGGGTACCTGGGTCAGGCTTTCGGGCTGACGGGCGGAGGGCCAGTCGGGCTGCTCGGCTCCGTCGTGGGCGCCGTGATCCTCCTCGCCGGATACCGGATGATCAAGAAGAAGGGCTAGGGAGGCTCTCGACAGGCCTGCCGCCGAGGGCCTGGAATGGGCATGGACCTGCGGGAGGCGCTTCGGCGTATTCGACGGCGGCCGGCCGAATCGGCCGTGGTCGTGGCCGTCCTGGTCATCGGGATCACTGCGAGCGCCTCGGCCCATTCCTATCTCCGGGCCTTCGCGGGACCCCTTCCGGGCATCGACCCTGGCGGGGTGGTGCGGGTTTTCGAGGTCGCCGACGATGGTGGCCTGCGGGACCTCCCTTTCCTGGACTACGAGGACTACAGGGGCCTCGAGACGATTCGCGGCCTGGCCGTGGCCCAGCCCTACTACGCGGCCAGCGTCCGCCTGGAGGACCGTACCGAGGTCGCGTTCATCGAGGCGGTGACCGGCAATCTCTTTCCAATGCTCGGTGTCTCTGTAGCGCAGGGACGGGGGCTCGAGGACGCCGACGACCAGTTCTCCGCACCCCCGGCGGCGGTCGTTTCCTACGACTGGTGGCAGACCCTCTTCGGCCGCGATCCCGGGGTCCTCGGGGCCACGATCCACCTCAACTACCGGCCCTTCACCGTTGTGGGTGTGGCGTCTCCGGCGTACCGGGGCACGGCTGCGGACGCGAGGCCCGATGTCTGGATCTCCATCGCCCATTTCCGCGACCGCTACACCGGGTGGGATCAATCCGCCGCGAACCGGGAGGTGCCCCTCGCACGGGTCTATGGGCGGCTTGCGCCGGGGGCGACGCGGACCCAGGCGGAAGCGGAGCTCGGAGCGAAGGCCTCGGGCTTGGACGAGCAGTACCCGCGGGAGATGGGACCCAGGACCTTGCGGGCGCTGGACGCCACGTGGATCGACCCCAGGATCCGGACAGCCGAGTCCTCGCGGCTCGGCGTGATGGTGCTGGCCGTGGCCGGGTTGTTGGCGCTGGTGTGTGCCAACGTGGGCAACCTGCTCTTCGCCCTCTCCCTGAGACGCCGGGGAGAGATGGCGGTGAGGGGGGCTCTCGGCGCTTCGCCGCTGCGTCTTCTCCGAGAGGACCTGACCGAGAGCGGAATCCTGGCCCTGATTGCCGGCGGGGTCAGCTTTCTGTTGACCGCTCCGGTGAGCGCCCGGTTGGGTTCCTACTTCGCCCGGCCCAGCGTCTGGGCGGAGACCGTCCCCCGGGAAACCCCGGTTGACGGGTCGGTATTGGGTTTCTCGCTGCTCGCCGCCCTCGCCGCCGGCGTCGTGGTGGGTCTCGGGCCTGCATTGCGTGCGCGACGGGAAGATGGTTCGGCCGCGCTCCGTGGGGCAGCCGGGCAGGCTCCGGGACCCGTGCGAAGGATCGCGGGACTGAGGCTTCCCGACGCCCAGGACGTCCTCGTGGCCGTGCAGGTCTCTTTGTCGATGGTTCTCCTCGTCGTGTCCGGGTTGGTCGTGCGAACGATGGCGTCGGCCGCCGACGTCGATCCCGGCTTCGAGTACGACAGGGTGATCTCCAGTCATGTGTCCACCAGCAGTACGGACCTGGATCCGAGTCAGCGGGGCCGCTTCTTCCGCGAACTGTCCGACGGCCTGGTCGAGGAGCCGTGGGTGATCGCCGTCTCGGTGAAGGACAACGCCCTTTTGTCGGGGCAGCCCATGGCCAATGTCCGGTTCGGCGACGAGGTGGAACCGGCCTCGGTGATGGTCTCCAGGGTGATGCCGGGGTTCTTCGGCGGATTGGGCATCGAGGTCCTCGCCGGAAGGCCCTTTGTTGAGGGAGACTCGGGATCGGCCCACCCGGTTGCCGTTCTGAACCGGCGAGCCGCAGTGCGGTTCTTCGGAAATGTGGAGGCCACGGGCCGGACTCTTCAGTGGCCTGCGGACGAAGGGGCGGAGGGACGGGAATATCAGATCGTCGGCGTGGTCGAGGACATCCGGGCTCGAGACGTTCTGGCCCCACCCGAGCCTGCTGTGTTCTTCTCGCACCTCCAACATCCCTTCCCCTCCGGGAGCGCCCTACATATCACCGTCGAGGGCGATCCCGCTCGTCAGGTGGCTGCCGTCGAACGCTGGCTGAGGCGCTACGAGCCACACCTGGCCATCGTCAACGTACTCACCTACCGGGATGTGGTGTCGGGCTCGCTCTACAGCCAGCGCATGAATGCCGAGATGTTCACCGTCCTCGCGGCGATGGCGCTGCTTCTCTCGGCTTTCGGGATCTTCAGTGTGCTGAGCGTTTCCGTGGGTCGCCGTCGGCGGGAAATCGGAGTGAGGCGGGCTCTGGGAGCGAGAACGTCCAACGTCGGGTGGCTGATGGCGGGGCGGGCGGCCCTGCCCGTCCTGCTGGGTCTGGCCCTGGGGCTGGCCGGAGCCGCTGCGCTGGGGGAGGTGGTCGAAGGCCTCCTCTACGGCGTGGAATCCGGCGATCCGGCCACTCTCGGTGGAGGGATCATGATCCTCCTCGTGGTAGCCTTGGCCGCCGCTTCCGGACCCGTGCTGAAGGCCGTCCGTGTCGCTCCGGCGGAGGCACTGAAGGACCGCTGACACCGCCGCGTCGCCGAACCGGTGAGTCGCGGAGGCTTTCACCGTTGGCTCAGTACACGCGGCCCCCGATTTCTGCCGGGCGCGAAGGGATGAGCAGCGAAATCGCGCCATCCTCGCCAGGCACGCCGAGGATCAGGACCTCCGAGAGGAATCCGGCGATGTTCTTCGGCTCGAAGTTCACCACGCAGAGCACCTGCATCCCCACGAGGTCATCCGGCGAGTAGTTGGTGGCTTGCGCGCTGGTGCGCCGTCGCCCCAGATCGGGACCCAGGTCCACGGTGAGCTTCCAGGACGGCTTTCTGGCCCGGGGGAAGGGATCGACCTCCAGCACGCGGCCGACCCGAACGTCCACCTTGAGGAAATCTTCGAACTGGATCTTGCTCACTACGCGCTCCTCGCCAAGTGCGAATCCGGGGGGGCGATGCCATACAATGGCGTTCCGGTATCGGGTCCTTGTACCATCCAGGTATGCTCGACGACACCGACCGTAGAATCATACGTCTCCTCCACCGGGACGCACGGATCGCCAACGCGGCGATCGCCCGCGACGTGGGCCTTGCTCCTTCGGCGGTTTTCCAGCGCATCAAGAAGCTCGAGGCCGCCGGCGTCATCCGGGGGTATCATGCGGACCTCGACCCGTCCAGTCTGGGACAGGGCCTGCTGGCCTTCGTCACGGTGCGGACCGGAGAGGGCGCAAGAGCCCGGGAAACCGCCGCGATGCTCGCCGCGGTGCCGGGGGTCGTTGAGGTGCACCGGGTCGTCGGAGACGATTGTTTCTTCCTGAAGGCGCGGGTGAAGGACACGGAGGCTCTGGGACGCCTGCTGGACGAGCGGATTCAGCCCCTGCCTCCCGTCGCGTCGACGCGGACGACCATCGTGCTCTGTACCTCGAAAGAAGAACCGCTGGATCTTTCTCATTTCGTTGCAGTTTCAGAACGATCGTCAGCACATTCCCATCGGAACGCGTCATAACGTCGGTCGCGGGGCCGTTGTTCGCCTGAATCGACATCCATAGCTTCCCTGAGTGTGCTTTCGAGTGTGCTTCAGCCACACTCGCGCTCCATTCTTCTGGGAGGTTCTGTATGGCTTCGTACCTTCGTTCGTACCTTCTCGTCGCGCTCGCCCTCGTGGGCTCGGCGGCCGTTGGGGCCTGCGGCGACGACAACCCGATGGACCCCGATCCGCCGGGGCCCACAACAGGAACCCTGAACGTCACGGTGAACGCCGACGGTGCGGCCCAATCCGGCGTGACCGTGAACCTGTTCCCATCCGGCGGAGCCACGGCCACTACCGCCGGTGTGACCGGCGCCAACGGAATGGCCACGTTCTCCAACCTCGCTCCCGGAACCTGGGACGTGGAGGTCGAGCTCCCGGACGGATTCGAGCTGGACACGGGCGAGCAGGCCCGGAAGAGCGCCACGGTCGTGGCAGGTGAGACGGCGTCGGCTTCGTTCGCCATCGTCGACACCTTCGATGGTGAGCTCATCATGGCCCAGGACAACCTCACCTTCAGTCAGGCTTCCCTCACCATCTCGGCGGGGACGGCCGTCCGCTGGGTGAACTCCGGCGTGATGCTCCATACGGTAACCCCCGACGGTCACAGCGAGTGGTCGGCGGCCACGCTGGCGAGCAACGGGGACATGTTCACCCACACGTTCAACACCGCAGGCACGTACACCTACTTTTGCGAACCCCATCAGGGGCAGGGGATGACGGGAACCATAACGGTCCAGCCCTAGCGAGATCCGCGTGCGGGCCCGGTCTGCCAGGCCAGGCCGGCGCCCCGCGCGGCGCGCGCCCTCAGTCCCCCGGAGGGATGTTCTGGTTCATCCTGAATCGGTTATCGGGGTCGTAGGTCTTCTTCACCCTGCGAAGGCGCGCCCATGCGTCTCCATAAACCGTCTCGAGTCGCTCTCCCTCCTCGGCGGTGAGGAAATTCACGTAGGCGCCACCCATGGCGAACCGCGTGGTCCCGGCGAACACGCCCCGGCACCAGGCGACACAGTCCGTGTCCTTGGCCGGGTCGTCCCATCGGCCGTGGACGTTCATCAGGAAGGCCGCGTCCCGGCCCCGGTAGGCCGTATCGGCGCTGGGGACGCGGCTCTGGGCTCCTCCGAGTTGACCGATGAAGATCTCGGTCTGGGGATCGGGCAGCTTTCCTACGGCCTCCAGGACGGTGTCGATCAGCCCGTCGGTGAGGCCCTCGAAGTCGTGGCTCTTCCAGTAGTTGCGCGCCCCGGGAGTCAACAAGGGGTCAAATGCCCGCTGCCAGTCGACGAATGAATGCGGAGAGATCACGTCGGCGATGGGGTTGCCCAGGGCCCGGAGTGGGGCCAGCGCCTCTTCCCCGGCGTCCATGTCGCCCGCGTACATGGCCGCCAGGACGAGGACCTCCGTCCCGTGGACCTCTTCCGGGAGGAAGGGCAGAGGCGGAGCTTTTCGGAGGACCACCCATACGGTGACTTCGTCCGGAGCCGAGTCGGTG
>JAHEKK010000233.1 GCA_024638395.1 Gemmatimonadota bacterium
GGATCCGCCTGCTCGTTCGATGCGAGTGCCAGTGCCATCTAACGGCTTCGCGGTTCTGCTGCGCGGCAATACTCGTCGCACGTGGGTGCTCGCTGCAAGGCGAGCACCCCTTACCTACCAACTCGAACCGTGACAGCAGCAACCGCAGGTTAGGCTGAAGCTCCGGGCCATGATTGTCACCTGCAATCTGGTCAGACTACCATGGGTCCTCTCCGCCCTACTTCAGCCTGGTGGCCATCTTGACACCCCGAGGAACAGTTCGCCGGGTACGCCGGTGCCTACTCGCACACGTCGGGCACATCTGCGTCGTGACCGCTCTCACGTCAATCGCTACGGCATGTGAGCCCACCGAGAGTAGCTCAGAAGGAACGGCCCCGACGCCTGATCATGTGGTCAGCTCGACACCGGAGAACCTCAGTTGGGGCTGGTTTCCTACAGACAAGGATCCCGTCGCGAGGGTACAACCAGGCGAGATCGTTGAGATCCAAACTTTGACTGGGGCCGGGTCGGATGGAGAAGAAGACCCGATCAGAGACCTCGGGGGAATCGGAATTCCAGCCTCAGAGGTGCCTGACGATTTGGTCGACTTCTGGCGCAGCCGCAGCACGCGACCTCGCGAAGGTAGAGACCGGCACCTCATAACGGGGCCCGTTTACGTGGAGGGAGCGGAACCTGGAGATGTCCTGGAGGTCCAGATTCTGGACATCCGAACGCGCGTGTCGTGGGGCATGAATTTCACTCGTGCGAGAAGCGGCGTCCTGTCTGAAGACTATCCGGGCTACCGACCGGGAGACCCAGCTCTTGCCATCCCGCCCGAAACTCCGGACCTACCTCCCGAAGAGTTCCACGTCATTCGGACCGAGAACGAGAACGGTCGGGACTTTGCCATATGGCCCTCCGGGATCCGGGTGCCCCTGGCTCCCTTCATGGGGATCTACGCAGTCGCCCCTGATCCGAACCTGGGAGGCGTTGGCGCCGAGATCTTCGGCGTGCAGCGATCAGGGCCACCTGGCCCGTTCGGCGGGAACCTCGATGTCAAACACCTGACCGCCGGCACCAGTGTGTTCCTCCCGGTCATCCACCCCGGCGCCCTGTTCTACGTCGGCGACCCACATGGGGCGCAAGGCGACGGAGAGGTCAGCGGAACGGCAATCGAACAATCGATGATTGGCACCTTCCGGTTCATCATCCACGAGGACGGCGGACTTCCGCTGCCGAGGGGTGAGACTCCAACGCACCACCTCATCATGGGCTTCGATGTAGACTTGGACCGCGCCTTACGGAACGCCACGTACGCCGCAGTGGACTTCTTAGTTAGGAGCCACGGACTTCGGCCTTCGGAAGCATTCTCCGTCGCAAGTGCCGCTGTAGACTTCACGGTGAGCGAGGCGGTCGACGAAGTTCAGGTGATCACTGGCCTCCTGCCCAAGGGAGTCGTTCCGGCTCGGGCTTCGAGCAGATAGGTGCCACGAGCGGTTCATACCAGGACTGCTCAGGCTTCAGCCTAACCTGCATTTGAGCAAACCACCTCCCTGCCCCGCCCACCCTAGCGCGTCAGACCTCGCTTCGCTTTAGGCTGCGCATCGAGGGGGATGGCCTGAGTCAGAGAATAGAGCCGGGCCGGAATGCCGTCACGCTGCGAAGTGATGGCGGTCGCGTAAAAGCGGGTGGGGGTACGGGGATATGCTGCGGAAGGCGGCTCCCCAGGATCCGAGGCCGTCCAGGGGCCGCTGCCCGCTCCTCCCCCCCGGGGGCGGCGCGGACGTATCCGACCTTCTCGACGGCGGGAACGAGGCCTTGTTCCCCGCGGATCAAGCCCGCTCCACCACCATCGCAAACCCCAATCCACCGGCGGCACACACGGTGATCAGGCCGAACTGGCCCCCCCGGCGCTTCAACTCATTCAACAACGTCACCGTCAGGCGGCCGCCTGTCGCACCGAAGGGGTGCCCGATTGCAATGGAGCCGCCCATGACGTTGATCACCTCCGGATCGGGGTGCCCCACTTTCTGGCTGCGTCCCAGCTCGTTCCGGGCAAACTCGTCCGAGTCCAGCGCCTGCAGGTTGGACAGAACCTGGGCTGCGAACGCCTCGTGCATCTCCATCAGGTCGATGTCGGCCATGGTGATGCCGGCACGGTCCAGAGCGATGGGTGCAGCATAGGCAGGGCCTTGAAGGAGCTGGGCCGCCGGATCCAGGGCGGAAAAGGCATAACTCCTGACGAAGCCCAGGGGCTCGAGTCCCATGTCGCGGGCCTTTTGCTCCGACATGAGCAGGACCGCCGACCCCCCGTCCGTCAGAGGCGACGCATTCCCCGCAGTCACGGAACCGAAGTTCCGGTCGAACACGGGGCGAAGCTCGGCCAACGCCTCGAGAGACGTGTCGGGACGGATCCCGTTGTCCTGTGCGACCACCTCTTCGTACTTCGGCGGAACGTAGACGGGCGCGATCTCCGCAGTCAGGCGGCCGTCCTCGGTCCCGGCATGCGCCTTCATGTGTGACCCGAAGGCCCAGGCGTCCTGGGCTTCTCTCGAGATCCCGTTCTCCTTGGCCATGCGTTCGGCCGACTCGCCCATGGTCTCACCGGTGGTGGGTTCCGCGATGGCCGGAGCGACAGGCACGAGATCCTTCGGGCGCACCTTGCTGAAAGCGCCGATCCGCTGACCCAGCGTCTTTGCTTTCGAAGCCTTGACCAGCGTCCTGGACATCTTGTCCGACACGAGGATCGGAATCCGGGAGAGGGACTCCGCCCCCCCTGCGATCACCACATTGGCGTAGCCCTGTTCGATCAGATTGACGCCGTCGGAGATGGCCTGGTTCGACGATGCGCAGGCCCTGGAAACCGTGACGGCGGGAACGGACTTGGGGAGGGTGGCCAGGCCGACCTCGCGGGCGATGTTGGGCGCCCGGGGATCGTGAACGACGGTGCCGAAGACCAGGTGGTCCACGTCTTCGCCTCGGACCCCCGACCGGGCAACCAGCTCGCGCACGGCCTCCTGGCCGAGCTCGATGGCGCTCATGGGGGCCAGCGACGTGCCGGCACGTGTGAAGGGCGTCCTGCATCCGTCGATGACCGCAGTCTTCATGAACTCGCCTTCCCTCGCTCAGAAACACCCGCCACTTTACCACCTCCCTCGTCCACCCGCACCAGGAAACGTGCTTGAAGGCTGTCCAGTTCAACGTGACCGTCCCCGGATACGTTCTGGCGAAGGGGTTGGGCCGCTTCACGGATTCCGTCGTGTACGGGCGGCTCTCGGGTGTGCGAATGGTGAACCGGGAGCTGGGACCCCTCCCTGGCCCGGACTGGGCGCGGGTAGAGGTTCTTCTGGCCGGCATCTGTGGCAGCGATCTGGGCAACATCTCCTTCAAGTCCAGCCCCGCAATGGAGCCGTTCGGGTCCTTTCCGGCCGTGTTGGGTCACGAGATCCTGGGGCGCGTCACGGAGGTGGGCTCCGGCGTCGACCCATCCCTCGTGGGCCGCCGGGTAGTCGTGGATCCGATGATCCATTGCGACGTCCGCGGCCACCCCGAGGCGGGGTGGTGCCCTTCGTGCCGGGCAGGCCTTCACGGGACCTGCGAGATGGCGGGGGAAGACGGGGAGATCGAGATCGACGGGCACAGCCTGCGTCCAGGGGGCATCGTGGGGTACCACGGGGACCTGCCCGGGGGATGGGGGCAGGAGATGCTGGCCCACCAGCGCCAGTTGTTCGCCGTCCCCGAGGAGTTGGACGACAGGGTGGCCGTGCTCATCGAGCCCATGTCCATCGGCGTACACGCCGTTCTCCGGAGCCGGGCCCTGCAGTCGAAAGGGCCGATTCTGGTGATCGGCAGCGGCACCATCGCCTTCTCGGCCATCTGGGCGCTCCGCACCCTGGGCTACGAGGGGAAGATCGTCGCTCAGGTGAAGCGGGCCCACGAGGTCGCGCTGGCGCGGAAACTGGGGGCCGATGTCACCGTGAGCCCCGGCGACGAGGCTCGGTCCGCCCTGATCGACACGGGAGCGCGGGCGTACATGCCGATGGTGGGGGGCGAAGTGTACGCCGGAGGCGGGTACGACATGGTCTTCGACTGTGTCGGGAGCCCCTCCAGCCTCACCCAATCCCTCCGGTCCACCGCGGCGAGGGGCGAGATCGTGTTGCTCGGTTGTGCCGGCCAGGTGCCCAAGCTCGACCTGACGTTTCTCTGGGCCAAGGAACTGAACCTTCAGGGGTACGTGGTCTACGGTGCCGAAGCGTGGGAAGGGCGGAACCTCCATACGTTCGACATCACGATGGAGCGCATGGTCGCCGACGGAGAAGGCCTCCTGGATCTGGTGACCCACGTGTTCCCCCTGGAACAATACCGGGACGCCCTCCGCGCGGCCTACAATCACCGGGAGAGCAAGGCGATCAAGGTGGCCCTGAAACCCTGACGTTCCCTTGTTCCGGCAGGCCGGCCTCCGCGGCCGTGTCAGCCCCGCTCCGCCCAGCGCATCCAGGACTCCGACGGGCCCTGGGTCCCCCGGCGGGCGCCCTCCTTCACCTCGCCACGGCCGTCCGGCTCGGGGAAGAGGAAGACCGCTCCCAGGAGAATCTGGTCCGAGGGGATCTCAAGGCGTCCGAAGACCTCGGGACTCCGAAGGACGCCCCCACTGCTCCAGTAGCTCCGGAGCCCTCGCGACGTGGCGCCGAGGAGCATGTTCTGAATCGCTGCCGAAGCGCCGGCCACGTGCTCCATGTTCCTGCGGGTGGCCTCGAAGAGCATGCCGGCTCCCAACGGCCCCGTGGCGGGGTCCGGAAGCCACGTCACGATGATCAGCCCGTCGGCCGCGGCGAGCATGCCTGCGATCTTGTCGACCCGCCCGTCGAGGGTCAGCACGTACGCCATGAGCTCTCGGCAGGCGGTTCCTCCCAGGGAGTAGAAGCGCCACGGTGCCGGCGAGTCCATGGGTGCCACTTGATGCGACGGGTCACAGGGAAAGTGGTGGGGCGCCAGGGACCCGAGCTCCATGAGATGCCCCATGGTTTCATACATGGAGGAACACGGCTCCGGCAGGGCGTCGTCGGGGTCGACCCGGAGTTTGGTCGTGGCGCGCCGGCGTATGGCATCCGACACCGGATCAGGGTTCATGGTCGTCTCGGCTTGAATGGACTGCGGGTGTAGGGACGCGTGCAACCGGCGGCATCATTCCACCTGGGCGTCGCGGCGGAAACAGATGATCCGCTCCACCTCCTGAAATCCCAGCGACACATGGAAACGGTAGCTGACCTCATTGTCCAGAGCGCAGTCGGAGGCCAGCTCCACGCATCCCCGGCTTCGGGCCCAGGCGGCACCCGCCCGGAACAGACTCGAAGCGACCCCTTTCCGGCGTGCATCCGGGTCGGTCCAGATCCCCTCCAGGTACCCGACGGGTGACGTGAGGCATCCGTCGGCCCAGGGCCTCAACATCCACTCCGCCATGCCCCACAGCCCCCCGGCGGGCCTGGGCGAGACCAACACCATCATATCCGGGATTTCGCCACGGTAGTAGCGGCCGACCTCGTTCGTGTGATCGTCGGGCCAGAGCGCAGTCCGCATCCGGAGCCATTCGTCCCGGTCGCCGCGTGCGATCTCACGTGCGGTGGGGGTCAACGAGGCCTCCTTGGTCGGAGCTTGGCGCGGGAGAGACCGGAATCCTACCACACGCCGGCCAGATAGGAAGCACCCCCCAGCTGGCGCATCCGGACCTCGATCTCGCGACCCCGCCGGACCACATAGTCGGACGGCCGCGCCGCGGACATCCTCCGGGGGCTCGGCAGAACGGCCGCAAGCCGGGCCGCTTCACTGCTGGAA
>JAHEKK010000234.1:0-864 GCA_024638395.1 Gemmatimonadota bacterium
TCCCCACAGCCGCGCCTGGGATGAGCGCGGGGACTTCCCCGACGAGGTGCTCGAAGCCCTGGCCGAGTTGGGCTTCATGGGGATGTTGATTCCCGAGGGCATGGGTGGCCTCGGCATGGCCATGCCGGCCTATCTGGCGGTGCTGGAGGATCTGGCCTGGGGCGACGCGGCCGTGGCCTTGACGGTCGCTATCCAGAACGGCCCGATTCCGAAGCTCTTGACCGTTTCGGGAACCGAGGAGCAGCAGAGCGCGTGGCTTCCTCGCCTGGCGTCTGGAGCAGCGCTGGGATGTTTCGCCCTGTCGGAGGCCGACGCAGGTAGTGACCCGTCGGCCATCGTCACGGAGGCATCGAAAACGGGGTCCGGTTGGGAGATCCGGGGGGAAAAGCGCTGGGTCACCAACGGCGCGCGGGCCGATGTGGCCTTCGTCTTCGCACGCACCGGCCAACGGGAAGACGGTCGTCCCGCCATCGGGTGCTTCGCCGTCGACACGTCCGACGAGGGATACCGGGTGAAGGAGCGTGAGGCGACCATGGGACTGAGGGCCTCGGAGACCGTCTCCATCTCATTGGATGGCGTTCAGGTGGGCGACGACCGGTTGCTTGGCGATCCCGCCCGGGGCCTCTCCTACGCTTTCGAGGCCCTCGACATCGGGCGCCTCGGCATCGCCGCGCAAGCGGTGGGGATCGGACAGGCGGCCCTGGAGCACGCCGCCCGATATAGCCAGGAACGGCGTCAGTTCGGACAGGCGATTTCCCGCTTCGGTGCGATCCGTGGCAAGCTGTCCCGGATGGCGACCCGCCTCGGTGCGGCCCGCGCTCTCCTCTTCGACGTGGGAGCCCGGGTGGAGATGGGCCAGGCTTC
>JAHEKK010000234.1:874-5795 GCA_024638395.1 Gemmatimonadota bacterium
CCTCTGAGGGCCGAGGCCGCCATGGCCAAGCTCGTGGCGAGCGAAGCCGCCACCTGGATCGCTGACGAGGCGGTACAGATCTTCGGCGGCTACGGTTACATGCGAGACTACCCGGTCGAGCAACTCCTGCGAGACGCCAAGGGGACGGAGATCTACGAGGGGACGAGCGAAATCATGAGACTCGTCATCGCCGAGGACCTTCTCGGCCGCCACTGAGGATCGAATTCGGACAAGCGCAAGGAGCAAAGAGATAGATGGAGATCTTTGAGGGGATGTCCCGCCGCGAGCACGAACAGCTCGTGTTCTGGAGTGAGCCGAAGCTCGGCTACCGGGGCATCGTTGCGATTCACGACACCACGCTCGGGCCGGCACTCGGGGGCACCCGCTTCTGGAACTACGCCACCGACGAGGAAGCCATCATCGACGCCCTCCGGCTATCTCGGGGCATGACGTACAAGGCTGCCATAACAGGACTGAATCTGGGCGGGGGGAAGTCGGTCATCATCGGCAACAACCGGACTCACGACCGCGAGATGATCTTTCGTGCCCACGGCCGGGCCGTCGAGTCTCTCAAGGGCCGGTACATCACCGCTGAAGACGTGGGCACGTCGGTCGAGGACATGGAATTCGTCCGGATGGAGACGGACCACGTCGTCGGTCTGATGGGGCGGTCAGGGGACCCGTCGCCGGTGACGGCATTCGGTGTCTACCGGGGCATCAAGGCGTGCGCCAAGGAGCGGTACGGAGACGACGACCTCTCGAGTCGGCACGTCGCGGTCCAGGGCCTGGGCCACGTCGGCCACCATCTCTGCCGGTACCTCGCCGAAGAGGGTGCCCGCCTCACGGTGACGGACATCCGACAGGACCGGATCGACGAGGTGGCGGAGGAGTTGAAGGCGGAACGTGTCGCACCGGAGGAGATCTACGCTGTCGACGCGGATATCTTCGCCCCCTGCGCCCTCGGCGCCGTTGTCAACGACGATACCCTTCCGGTCATGGGCTTCGACATCATCGCCGGGGCCGCCAACAACCAGTTGGCGCAGGGGAAGCACGGAGGAGAGCTCCATCAGAAGAATGTCCTGTATGCGCCCGACTATGTCATCAATGCCGGGGGCCTCGTAAACGTGTACGGCGAGCTCCAGGGATGGGACTCGGAGCGGAGCAAGCGGAAGGCCGGCGACATCTACAACACGCTCCTTCGCATCTTCAAGTTGTCGGGAGACGAGAACGTCCCCACCAATCAGGCCGCGGACAAAGTGGCGGAGTCTCGGATCTCCGAGGCACGCCACCTGCAGAAGAGCTGGATCTGACGAAAACGACGCATGAAACCGGGCCCCGACAGCCGTCGCGATCCGGGTACGCTACAGCTTCTCCGGGTCCGATCGGTCCCGGGGGAGCGGGTCGAATGGTCGTGCCATCGGCCCATGCATATTCAACGGAGGGATGATGGAGAGCCTGCGAGCCCAGGATCCCCAGGTCTACGACGCCGTGCTATCGGAGTCGCGTCGCCAGGGTACGCAATTGGAGATGATCGCGAGCGAGAACTTCGTCTCCCGGGCGGTGCTCGAAGCCCTGGGCACGACCCTGACCAACAAATACGCGGAGGGGTTGCCGTCGAAGCGGTACTACGGCGGATGCGAGTTCGTGGACCAGGTGGAGGAGTTGGCTCGGGAGAGGGCGAAGCATCTTTTCGACGCGGATCACGCCAACGTCCAACCCCACTCCGGCGCTCAGGCCAACATGGCGGGATACTTCGCCTTCCTGAAACCGGGCGACAAGATCCTGGGCATGAATCTGAGCCACGGTGGACATCTCACCCATGGCTCCCCGGTGAACTTCAGCGGCCGGATGTACGAGGTCGTAGCCTACGGGGTCAATGAAGGCGATGGGCGTATCGACTACGACGCTCTCCGGGACGTGGCCCTGAAGGAGCGGCCCGACATGATCGTCGCGGGAGCGTCGGCCTATCCGCGGATCATCGATTTCGAGGCCTTCGGTGAGGTCGCCCGGGAATGCGGCGCAGTCCTGATGGCCGACATCGCCCACATCGCCGGACTCGTCGCTACCGGACACCACCCCAGTCCGGTGCCCCATGCCGACGTCGTGACGACGACGACCCATAAGACCCTGCGCGGTCCACGGGGCGGCTTGATCCTCTCCCGGGAGGAGCACGGAAGGATCATCGACAAGACCGTCTTTCCCGGGATACAAGGGGGTCCCCTGATGCACGTGATCGCCGCGAAGGCGGTCGCTCTCGGAGAGGCTTTGGAGCCCGAATTCGCGTCTTATTCGGCCCGGGTCGTGGAAAACGCCGCAGCCCTGGCCCAGGTGCTGATAGACCGAGGCGTGCGCCTCGTGTCGGGCGGTACCGACAACCATCTACTCCTGGTCGATCTGCGGGATCGCGACCTCACGGGCAAGGATGCCGAGGAGGCCCTCGAGGCTGCCGGCATTACGGTGAACAAGAACACCATCCCCGGAGAACAACGCTCTCCCTTCGTGACGTCCGGGCTCAGGGTGGGTACGGCCGCCCTGACCACGCGGGGGCTCGGCGTGTCGGAAATGGCGAGCATCGGTGGATGGATGGCCGACGTGCTTTCGGCGCCTGGGGATCGATCCCTGATTCGGACGATCCGGGCCCACGTCACCGATCTCTGCGACGCCTATCCATTGTACCCGGAGGTGGCGGCCCCACCGGTGGCGTGACAGATTCCGTGAGTCCGTGGCAACCGGCCATGGATGCGTACCGAGCGCACATGAACGCCCCACGCCGAGAGAAGACCCGCGAAGGCCGCGGGATCTGCCCATGACGGACCTGGATTTCGCCGAAGAGACGCTGGCCACACTGCAGGAGCGGCATCCCCGTTTCCACAGGTACGCCTACGCCTTTCTTCTGGATGCCCTCCACACCGTAATCGGTGGCATGCGCGAGGCGCGCCACATATCGGGAGAGGAGCTCGTGCACGGGGTTCGAGATCTGGCCATGGAGCGGTACGGACCTCTCGCGCGCACGGTACTCGAGTACTGGGGCATACACTCGACAGAGGACCTCGGCGAGGTCGTCTTCGCCCTCGTCGAGATCGGAATCCTGGTGAAGCAGGACGAGGACGGTCTCGAGGATTTCGAAGATCTGTTCGATTTCGTGGAGGTCTTCGACCACAACTACCCTTGGACCGCGGCCTAGAGGACTGTAACGGGGCCGTCGTTTGGTGTTCGAGAGCCTCCGCATCCGCCGCGAGGTCATGGGGAATCCTCGAAAGGACGCTGCCGTTCCTTCGGATTTCCGCCTCCTCAGAGCGGCCTCTCGCCTTTCGGCACGCAAGACCTCGACCGCCAAAGTCCACTGGTCTGTCGAGGGCCCGGGCGCCGCTCCGTTCACCGGGAACGATTCACCCTGGCTCGAGCCCCTCGTCGGGAAGATACCGGGGAGTTGGCGCCGACGTCCGAGGTCGCTGAGCGTCGGAATGCGACACCCCTCGGATTCGAGGCGGTCTCCATTCATCGGATGGGCGACGTCCCGCGGCCGATCCGACCCGGTCCTGCGCGGGTAGGCGGCTGGCAAGCGGCCCCTATTCCTCGTATATATCCGGAGTAGTCCGGGCCCCCTGGTGGGCCCTCCGACCATGAGAGGTGCCAACTTCCCGGGTTTCCTCTCAAACGACCATCCGGTGAGGGGTGATGAACACGGTGGGCGAAAACGGCTTTCCGCAGTGCTTGAAGTGCAACAAGGGGCTTCTCCTTCCCATGTCCGACTACGGTCGGGATGGCGCGCCGATTCGATACAAGGCCTGGGTCTGCTCCGACCCGGATTGCGGATTCAACATCCGCATCGACAACGGCGAGATCACCTTCGGTAGGGCGATCGGGCAGAGCTACAAGTAGCCGTGGCCGACGACGGAGCACCCTACGGGGCTTCCATCGTCGAGGCCCCCCTCGCCTCCCAGGCGTCGGGGTTCGATTCCTTCGCCATCCGCGACCTGGGTGTGCCCCAGTCCGTCCTGATGGAAAACGCTGGCAGGCAGGCCGCGCTCCTCGTTCAGCGGTTGTTCCCGAATGGCCCGGTCGTGGGGTTTGTGGGTGGCGGGAACAATGGCGGCGACGCCCTGGTCCTCCTCAGGACGCTCCAGGCCTGGGGCCGGTCCGTAGAGGCGGTCATGACCAGCGAGCGTCAGGGTTCGGACGCGCTCCTCCATGGTTGGCCGGTCTCCAGGTCGGGACCGGGCGATCTGCAGGGTTTGGAGGTTCGCCTCGCCGGAGCCGTGATCGTCGATGGCATCCTCGGGACGGGGATTCAGGGACCTCCCCGGCCGGCAGCCGCGGCCGCAATCGACCTGATCAACGGGTGCCGTCCGCAGGCGGTGGTGGCCCTTGATGCCCCCTCGGGGGTCGATGGGGACACCGGCGCTGTGCCTGGGGCCGTGGTCCGGGCGGACGTGACGGTCGCTTTCGGGTGGCCCAAGCTCGGAACGCTGCTGTACCCGGCCCGCCCCTTCGCGGGCCGCATATTGGCGGTGGAGATCGGCTTTCCGCCCGTGGACCGACCCGGTTGGGCGCGGGTGATCACCGGGGGGTGGGCGGCCACGCAGCTGCCGATCAGGTCGAGCGACACCCACAAGAACCGGGTCGGTGCCCTGTGTCTGCTGGCCGGGAGCGCCATGCCGGGGGCGGCGGTGCTGGCGGCCCGTGCGGCGTTCCGGTTCTTTTCGGACACTGGTGGAATCGGGTGTCGCGGCTGTTCCGTTGGCCGCTCCCTTGTAGGCGGGAGTGTCGGAGGCGGGCAGAACCTGGAGCGTGTCCGCGTGATGAGTCAGTCCAGCCAGTGCGCGAGTGAGCCGCAGGGCACCGTTTTCGGTTGGATTCGCGTTTGCGTGAAAAACGACCCGGCCATCTGCCGAGGACAGGCGGGGCAGCAGAACGTTTT
>JAHEKK010000235.1 GCA_024638395.1 Gemmatimonadota bacterium
GCGACGACCGGCCGCTTCCGCCCACTCGGCCATCTGTTCGGCAGATGCGCGGAGGGTCTCTTTGCCGCGGGCCGTTATGCGGTAGTAGCGCCTCTTGGCGCTGGCTCCGTCGGGATGGGCGTCCCCGGTGAGCTCGGTGATCACGCCCGCATCCGCCATCTCTTCAAGGGTTCGATAAAGGGTGGCGGGCCACAAGGTGATGGATCCGTTGGTCTGTGCATTGACCAGCCTGGCCACTGCCGAACCGTGGGCAGGCTCGTTTGCCAGGGCCAGCAGGATCTGGAACCAGTTTCGTCGCAGGAGGGACATGAGGACGGTGCGTCTCCCATGGATGGATCGTGCTACGTTATCATAGAAGCGATAATATCTAATCATATAATATGCAATAGGATCACAAGGATACCCGCTTCGGATCGCCGGCCGATCTGGGTCGTCTCCTTCGGGAGGAGCGGGAGGGGAAAGGAAAGGCGGGAGCCAGGCTGGGCACGGAGGTAGCCCGGAAACGGTCTCCATCGGAAGCGCTCAAGCTCGAGGATTTCTGTTAGGACCTGCTTTCCCTCAGACGGGAAGGGGGAAGGGTGGCCCTTCGTCTTTGCCGATCCGGGGTCCGTAGTGTTTCACGTGAAACACTATCCTTTGCGACGATGGGTTGCCCCCCCGAGTGCGCGCACGCGGGTTCGCGCCGCGGTCTTCGCGCCAGGATGTGATGAGCTCATGGCGAATGGCCTTCGGGACCACCCCGTGGCGGGAAGCGACTCCCTACCGGGAGCGGCACGGGTCCACAGGGGCTCCGGGACAGGCGGGCGACTCGCGATATCGTGGCGTAAGGGTGTGAATCGTCCTGCTATAGATAGGCAGGTCTTTGGTGGCAAGGGAAGCAGCCTGGGTGGGTCAGCCCGGTTGGCAGCCATCGGTGCCAGCCCGGGGCCCTGAACTACAGGGGCGAAAGGGGGGGAACGTCCGGGAAGAGCCAATGGCCGGGCCGGATGTTTCACGTGAAACATTCTGGAGACCGGGGCGGTGCGTCACCCCGGTCGCCGCCGCGCCCAGTGGACTGGAGCGGCCAGCTAGCTCGGGATCAGGTCGATCTCCAGAATCGACGGTTCCTCTGTCCCCGTCCCGAAGTCGAACATGGAATCGCCGACAATCCCCACCGTGTCTGCCCTCACGGTCAGAGAGCCCGGTGAGTCCTGGGCGGCCGGGCTGGTGGGCCGGAAGATCACCGAGGGAGGCTGCACCCGGATCCAGCCGTCCTCGCGGGCTCCGCTCGGTGTGAGCCGGGCGGTGTAGCGGCCAATGGAATCCACAACCAGAGTGAACGTGTCGCTCACGACGGCGATCGTTGCTGGGTCGGACTGTCTCCGGTGTTCGACGCGGGTGGCCACCCACGAACCCAGCAGCAGTCCCGGCTCCGCCCACTCCTCGTTCGGGTCCATGGGCGAGGAACCCCCGTCACCACAGCCCGCCGAGGCCACCAGAGCGAAGCAGACCGCAATCCCCCAGCGCGTGTACTGCCAGCCACTCATCCGTCCTCCAATTCCCGGGGACCGTCACACCCATCCACCTCCAAGGTGCGGCTCCCGGAGGGGGCGAACAAGCGTGTCCACCCTTACCCATGGGAGTTCCCGGCGGACGGGTCCTCCCCAGACCCTGCTTCTGGCCGGTAGTCACCGTACCTCCGCCGCTGTACATTGGGGCCCGTTACCGCTTCCCCCATCCCGGGACCATGAGCCGAATCATCGCGCTGGCCAACCAGAAAGGTGGCGTGGGAAAGACCACGACCGCCGTGAACATGGGCGCCGCCCTGGCTCTTTCCGGTTCCCGTGTGCTCCTCGTCGACATCGATCCGCAGGGCAATGCCTCATCGGGGCTGGGCCTCATGAACCGGGACGGGGTCCCCACCATCTACGATGTCCTCATTCGGGGGCTCCCCATCTATCGGGCCATACAGAAGAACCCCGATTACCCCAATCTCGATCTGCTTCCAGCCAATCGGGACCTTGCGGGGGCGGAGATCGAGCTCGTCGGCGTGCGCGACCGGGAGGCCATCCTGAAGGAAGCCTTGGCGGTTCTGGGCCCCGATGCCTACGATTTCGTCCTCGTCGACTGTCCTCCCTCCCTGGGCCTCCTCACCCTGAACACCCTTGTGGCTGCCCATTCGGTCCTCATCCCCATCCAGTGCGAATTCTACGCCCTGGAGGGACTCACCCAGCTCCTGAACACCATCCGCCTCGTCCAGCGGAATCTCAATCCGGATCTGGTCATCGAGGGTGTCCTCCTGACCATGTACGACCGCCGGCTGAATCTGTCCCGGCAGGTGGCCGCCGAAGCTCATAAGTACTTTGGCGACAAGGTCTTCGAGACCGTGATTCCCAGAAATGTCCGCCTTGCGGAGGCACCCAGCTTCGGCCGGCCCATCGTGGACTACGATCCCGAGAGCCTCGGTTCGCGGCGATATGTGGCCCTGGCCGAAGAGCTCCGCCGGTCCGTCGAGGCGTCTGAAGAATCTTCGTCCTCTGCAGGGGTGACCTCATGAGCAATGGCCGTCTGGGTCGGGGCCTCGGCGCACTACTCGGAGACTACGCCGACTCACCCATCCCGGCGGGTGCAGAAAAGGGCGCTACCGAGCTTCCCTTGAGCCGAATCGTCCCCAATCCCTACCAGCCTCGTCTCGACTTCGACCCGGCTGAGCTCAAGGAACTGGCGGCCTCCATCAAGGCGAGCGGGCTCCTGCAACCGGTTGTCGTCCGGCGGGGCGCTACGGCCGGCACGTTCGAGCTGGTGGCAGGGGAGCGTCGTCTCCGAGCCGTGAAGCAGTTGGGGTGGGAGAACGTTCCAGCCCTCGTCCGGGAAGTCGACGACCGGGCCCTCCTCGTTCTCGCCCTCGTGGAGAACATCCAGCGGTCCGAGCTGGGCCCGCTGGAGGAGGCCAGGGGCTACGCCGCCCTCCAGAAGGAATTCGGCCTCACCCAGGGGGAGATCGCCGAAGCCGTTGGGAAGAGCCGCTCGGCGGTGGCCAATACCCTCCGGCTCCTTGGCCTACCGGCCGCGGTCCGTCGCCTCATCGAGGAGGGTTCCCTCAGCGCCGGCCACGGCAGGGCCCTCCTGGCCCTAAACGATCCGGCCCAGATTTCCGATCTTGCAATACAGGCGGTAGAGCTGGCCTGGTCGGTGCGAGAACTGGAGAAGGTGGTGAAATCGGCAGCCCGGGCGGGAGCCCCGGCACCCCCTCGACAGGCTCAGCCGCGCGATCCCGGGGTCGTTGCCCTGGAAGAGGCCCTTCAGGTGGCCACCGGATCTCGAGCGGCCATCGCGTGGAAAGGCGGCAAGGCTGAGGGCGCCATCCGTATTCCCTTCAAGGGTCCCCGAGATTTAGAACGGGTCTTCCGGATCATCACCGGCAAGGAAGCCGGCGAGGTGGTGGGCTAGGCCCGCCTCGGATCCACCACCAACAGGGTAGGCAGTGACATGGGTGAGCCCGGTGGCGTCAGCATCATCATCGTTCCGGAAGGGAGCGAGAAATCCCGGACCTTCACCTTGGCTCCCGGGCGTATCCGACTCCTCCTCGGCCTGGGCATCACGCTGGCCGTAGTCGTCGTGGGCCTGGCCACCAGTTGGTCCCTGATGGCGCGTCGGGCGCTGACGGCCGATGACCTGGCCCGGCAGGTGGACTCCCTCATGGCACGGCAAGGACAGATGGAGACCTTGGCGGTTCGCCTCGCAGATCTAGAGGGTCGCTATAATCACATTCGGTCTTTGTTCGGGTCCGTCGATCGCCCCGAGTCGGACCTCTGGCTTCCGCGAGCCGGCGCATCGACGGCTTCGACCAGCCGCTCCGGCGACGATGCAGGTGCCCCAACCGACTGGCCCCTCACGGTTCCTGGATTCGTCACTCAGCCCCTCCTCGACGGTGGCGACGGAGAGCACCCGGGGATCGACATCGCCGTGCCCACCGACTCCTATGTCAGGGCGGCGGGAGCCGGCCAGGTGGTGGACGCCGCATCAGACCCCACCTACGGATTGTTCGTCCTCATCGACCACGGGGGAGGCTACCGCACCCTGTACGGGCATGCCTCGACTCTCCTGGTGGACCGCGGGCAAGAGGTGGAGCAGGGTGAGGTCATCGCCCTTTCGGGATCCACGGGCCGGTCCACGGCCCCCCACCTGCACTTCGAGATTCTCCGGAATGGCGAGCCTGTGGATCCCCTATCCATGGTGACTCCGCCGTGACGACGTCGACGTGCCCGTTGAAGGAACCCCCGGGAACGCCGAAACTTGAAGTCTCAACCCACCACTGACACGTACACAGTCCGAGGCGACCCGCCACGATGAGCCGTTCAAAGGTACCTACCGGCAGTTCACCTGAAGCCGTGATTTCCATCGTCGGGCCCGGCATGCGGATCATCGGCGATTGCGAAACCAGTGGCACGATCCGCGTGGAAGGCGTGGTGGAGGGGAGTATCCGGGCCGGAAAGGCGGTGGTCATCGGCAAGGAGGGCACCGTCCAGGGGGACATCACGACCCAGGATGCGGTCATCTCCGGTACCGTCATGGGAACGCTGATCGTCGAGTCGCGCCTGGAGCTTCAGTCCAGTTGCAAGATCCAGGGAGAGGTCCAGGCTACCCGGTTGCAGCTGGAAGAGGGGGCCGTCCTGAATGGCACCGTCAACATGGGCGGGAAGGTCCATGCCCAGGCGGCTGCCTCCCCGCCGCCAAAACACCAACCGGTGGCCGACGAGCCCTCGACGTCCTGACCGAACCCGCAGGCCCCAGGGAATCCAGGTTTTCAACAGCTGTTGAAAACATTTGTGGAACTCCCCAACTCCTTTTGGCAACATGACTTGGGGCGGCCCGTCTTTTCAGCGCGAACCCGCCGAATGCTGGTTCTCCACACCCGATCACCCGAGCTGGCGGCCGATTGTGGAGGTGGCGGACCTGCCGCGCTCGAGCCACCACACCATTCGCCGGGGTCCCATAGCCGGGTGGGCCGGGGAGCGCGCCGTCCGACCACCTGTCCGCCTGGCCTCACGCCTCCCGCACGGGGTCTGAGGACCGCCTTGTCCTCGCGCCGATGAGATCAGCCCTTCCCGCCCGGAGGCCAAGGGGACACCTTCCCGGGTGTTTGCGATTGCCCCACCCCTCTCCCGGTCCAGTCCCCCATGAGTGCACCTCTCCAGGACGTCGTCGCCTACCTCGACGAATACCTCCGCGTTGACCAGACGGCCGACTACCCGTCGGCCCTCAATGGCCTGCAGGTGACCGCCGACGGACCCGTCACCCAGTTCGCGGTGGCCGTCGACGCTAGCGAGACGGTCATCCACGAGGTCAAGGACTGGGCGGATCTCCTCATCGTGCACCACGGGCTGTTCTGGGGTGGTCTCAGGCCGCTGACGGGGCCTCTCTACAGGAAGGTCAAGACCCTCGTGGAAAGCGACACGGCTCTCTACAGCGTGCATCTGCCCCTGGATCGGCATGCCGAGATCGGCAATGCGGCGGTCCTGGCCAGGGAACTGGGGATGAAGTCGCTGGAGCCGTTCGGCGAGTACGAGGACATCTCCATCGGATGGAGGGGGCGTCTCCATTCACCGGTGGACGAGCTACGGAACCGGCTGGGGGAGCTCCTGGGAGGAGAGATCCGGGTGCTGCCGGGCGGCCCGGACCCGGTCCAGACCGTGGCCGTCGTGACGGGGGGCGGCGCCTCTTTTCTGAGCGAGGCGGCGGCATCCGGAGTGGATCTCCTCATCACCGGCGAAGCCCAACACCACCACGTCATCGAGTCGGCAGAGCTGG
>JAHEKK010000236.1 GCA_024638395.1 Gemmatimonadota bacterium
TCCACGGCCGAGACCTTCGTCTGGGGCGCGCCGTCCGGTACGATGACCGTGCAGGGCACTCCCAGCTCCCTCGCGGTCCACGCGACGCCCTGGGCCATGTTGCCCGCGCTGGCGGTATACACCCCGTGCCGGGTGTCGACCGGCTCCAGCTGCAGCATGGCGTTCAGGGCTCCCCGGAGCTTGAAGGATCCGATGGGTTGGAGGTTTTCCAGCTTCAGGAAGACCCGCCGACCCTCAAGGTCGGCATTGAGGGGGACCAGGGGAGTCCTGAAGGCACGGCCCCGAATCCGGTCACGAGCGGCTTGAATGGCTTCGCCGGAGATGGGGCCGATGGGGTCCACGGACGTCGATTCCTGGCATGTGCGGGGGGAGACCGAGAAGGCAACTTGGCATGCCGAGGCCCCTCCAGCTACCGTGTTGCTCTTGTTCCGAGACCCCGGGGGCGGCGTTTGAGCGAGAAGAAGAAGTTGGAGTTCAAGAAGGCCTGGGGCGAGGCAAGGGCCATCATCTGGCGGTATCGCCGCCGGATTGCCCTGGGGCTCGCGGTCATGGTCATTGGTCGGTTGGCGGCCATGGTTGCGCCGGCGTCGTCCAAGATCCTGATCGACGAGATCGTGGGTAACGGAAGGGCGGAGCTGCTCCGGCCCGTGGCCCTGGCCGTGGGGGTGGCCGCCTTGATCGGTGGAGCCTGCTCGTTTGCGCTCTCGCAGATCCTCGGGGTGACCGCTCAGCGGGCCATCACCGAGATGAGAAAGACCGTCCAGGCCCATGTGACCCGGCTACCGGTCAACTACTTCGATTCCACCAAGTCCGGCGTGCTCATCTCAAGGGTTATGACGGACGCCGAAGGGATCCGGAATCTGGTTGGGACGGGCTTGGTTCAGCTCACCGGTGGCCTGCTCACGGCTGTCGTCTCTCTGGGCGTTCTCCTTTGGCTGAACTGGGCGCTGACCCTGTTCACGGTGGCGGTGCTGCTGACGTTCGGTGGCGCCATGACCTTTGCGTTCAAGCGGCTGCGGCCCCTGTTCCGGGAGCGGGGCAAGATCAACGCCGAGGTGACGGGACGACTGGGCGAGAGCCTCAGCGGCGTCCGGATCGTGAAGGCGTACACCTCTGAGCGCCGGGAGAACCGGGTCTTCGGGAAGGGCGCGCACAGGCTTTTCCGCAACGTGGCTCAGGCGGTTACCGGCGTCTCCGCGGTCACCTCGTTCTCCTCGGTGATCACCGGTGCCATCGGAGTGGTCATGGTTCTAGTGGGCGGTCGGGCGATCATCGCCGGCACCATGACACTGGGTGACTTCGTCATGTACCTGTTCTTCACGGGGCTGATGATCAACCCACTCGTCCAGATGGCGAATATCGGGACGCAGATCACGGAGGCCTTCGCAGGCCTGGACCGCATCCGGGAGATCCGGTCCATGGCCACCGAAGCCGACCTGGACGTGGGCCGAGAGCGCCTCCGGGCGGTGGAAGGCCGTATCACGTTCGAGGACGTGTGGTTCGAGTACGACGAGGGTGTGCCCGTGCTTCGCGGCATTTCCCTCGACGCTTCTCCCGGGTCCACGACGGCACTGGTGGGATCGTCAGGGTCGGGAAAGAGCACCCTGGTGAGCCTGGTGCTCTCCTTCAGCGCCCCGCAGAAGGGCCGGATTCTGGTCGACGGCCGGGACCTCGCCGGGCTGCGCCTGTCCGACTATCGACGTCACGTCGGTGTGGTGCTCCAGGACAACTTCCTGTTCGATGACACGATCGCCGAGAACATCCGCTACGGGCGCACGGACGCGACGGCAGACGAAATCGAGCACGCCGCCCGACTGGCCAATTGCCACGAATTCGTGGAGGGCTTCCCCAACGGGTATGACACCGTGATCGGAGAGCGGGGGGTGAAGCTCTCGGGAGGCCAACGCCAGCGCATTGCCATCGCCCGGGCCATCCTGGCGGATCCGGAGATTCTCGTCCTTGACGAGGCCACGTCCAGCCTGGATTCGGAGAGCGAGGCCCTGATCCAGGAAGGCCTCAGAACCCTGAGGGAGGGTCGCACGACCTTCGTGATCGCCCACCGCCTGTCGACGATCCGGAGCGCGGATCAGATTCTCGTGATCGAGGGAGGGCAGGTCGTCGAGCGCGGCAGCCATGAGGACCTGATGGTCCTCGGAGGCCGGTACAAGGAGCTCCACGATCGGCAATACCGGATCGAGATGGACCGCTTCATCAATCCGGGTGAGGACTTCACCCCGGAACCCCTCTCCGGCGCTACCGGTGGCTGACACCCGAGGCTCCCGCGCCGGCGACGAGGCGGCTGGGTTCGAGGTGGGTCCGACGTTCCGCCGGTTCTCACAGAAGGACGACATCTTCTGCAGGTCTTTCTGGGATCCCGAAATCCGGTCGGACCGTTCCGACATGTTTTACGAGACGTACCGGACGCCGCGGATGAAATGGCGTGACGTGGAGGGCTTTACCCAGCGCGACTACGCCGTCCGGAATGCGTCGTGGCACGTAACGGACATCTTCGCGGAGATGCGGGAGCAGGGTGACCGGCGGGAGGGTTTTCTCGATCCCTATTCGGTCCTACGGGACGGCCCGGGCGTGCGAGTCCATGTGGACTCCCCGGAGGCCGGCGCCCGGGAGGTCAAGCACGTTGCGAAGACCTTCGGCGCAGACCTGGTGGGGATCACCGGCTATGACGACCGATGGGTGTATACCCACGCCTATTCCAGGGACGGTGAGTCGGAGAAGGTCCAGGAGCTCCCTGCGGACCTTCCCCATGTGATCGTCATTGCCCAGGCCATGGATCTGGACCTGATCGGCACGGTGCCCTCCGCCCTGAGTGGGACCGCCACGGGTATGGGGTACTCGAGAGACACCCTCGTCCTGCTGGCCCTGTCACAATACATCATCAACCTGGGGTATCGTGCCGTGCCCACCATGAACGACACGGCCCTGGCCATACCCCTCGCCATCAAGGCCGGCCTCGGGGAGTATGGGCGTCATGGCCTGCTGATCACGCCCGAGTTCGGGCCCCGGGTTCGTTTGGGGAAGATCTTCACCGACTTTCCCCTCGCCCACGACCGCCCCCGTCGGTTCGGAGTACGGGAGACCTGCGAGGTATGCCGCAGGTGCACGGATGCTTGCCCGGCCAAGGCCATCGCCGGGGGTCCTCCCTCGGACGCGGTCCACAACCGGTCGAACATACCCGGGGTCACCAAGTGGACCACAGATGCCGAACGCTGTTTCCGCTTCTGGTCCAATCAGAACACGGATTGCTCCATCTGCGTGAGGGTGTGTCCCTACAACCGGGACTACGGAAAGTGGCGTAACCGTCTGTGGCAGCGTCTTGCCGGCGGACCGCTGCGTCGACTGGCCCTGTGGCTGGACCGTCGATCGGGGCGAGGGGAACGTCGGTCACCGAAAGAGTGGTGGCCCCGGGGACAAACCTCTGTGGAAAAGGCAGGGTAGGGCGACGGGCCGTCACGGTCTCCTTCGGTCACTCGTTCTGAATGACGGAGTCTGACCAGGAGCTTCCGATGTACCGCCAAACCTCATGTCTTTCGGCGATCGCCTCACTTGCCCTCTTCGTGGGCGCCTGTGACGGGGTCGCCGGGCCACCACTGTCCAGCGGCATGCGCGTCGAGGTTCAGGTGTCGGGCGGCATCGCGGGGGTGGACTATTCGTTCGAGATCGTAGGCGGGGAACGGGTCGTCCGAGGTCTGCACTGCACCCATCTGTGCGACTTCGACGCGGGGGAGATTCTCCTCCCGTTGTCGGTGGCTCAGGTCCAGGCGCTGGCCGCGGATCTCGAGGACACCGGCCTGCTCGAAATGGATGGTGCGAACTTCGGAACCCAGTGCTGCGACGACTTCCACTACGTCGTCTCCTTTTCCTCCGGGGTCCGAAGCGCCACGGTCGAAGGGGACGGCCAACTCCTGCCGACCGACCTGGGTGTTCTGGTCAATCGAATGGTGGCCATGTCACAGGGGACGGTTCCGGCCCTCGTCGACCAGGCGCGGGTCTTGACCCTGCCCGCCGACGGATACTCGTTGGGTCCTGTCACCGTGGATGGTGACATCCTCGAAGCGGAGCTCAGTTTCGGGGGCGGGTGCGAGCGGCACGAGATCGACGTGGTGCTCAGGGGACCCTGGCTCGAGTCGTTCCCGGTGCGCGCGGACATGGAGTTCAGCCATGAAGACAATGACGATCCCTGTGACGCCTTCCTCACACAGGTCCGGTCCTTCGACCTCAGGCCCGTACGGGCCGCCTACCTGGCGTCCTATCCGTCGAGCCAGCCCGGACAGACGACCCTGATCCTGCGGTTGGCCGATCCGGAGGCCCCGGGGGGTCTGCGGGAGGTCGAATACCTGTTTTGAGCTGAGTGGAGCTCTGGAGCCCCAGGGCCCGTTCACCGGTCCGGGTCCTCATCCGGAGGTCTTGCCAGCGAGCCTCGCCCCTCCCTGATTGTGGGCGCACCGGAGCCTCGTCCACCCTCGCGCCTCCAGCCCCATGATCCGAGCCCGCAGGTCCCTCGTCCGCGTCCTCTGTGTGGGCCTCCTTCTCGCCGCCTGCCGGGAGACCCCGCCGGAGCCGCTGCCGGACCTCGTCGGGTTTTCGGACACGTGGGCCGCACGGCAAGCCGAGTTGGAGTATCGGATCCGCGGGCGAGCCTCGGCCGACCGGATCTCGGAGGATCACGGCGTTTTGACGGCGGAGCCTCATCACGCGGCCACGGAGGCGAATGACGAGGCGGCCCGGTATATCGCGGCCCGGCTCCAGGCGATGGGCTTCGACTCGGTGCACATCTCCAGCTATGACGTCCCGCTCCCCCGGCCCGTGGAGCGCTTCGTGGCCCTCGTGGCTCCCGCGCCACGGCAGTTCGACCTGACGGAGCCTCCTCTCGAGGGCGACGCCGATACAGGGGCCCAGGGGGTGCTGCCGCCCTTCAACGCCTTCTCTCCAGACGGGGAGGTGACGGGCGACATCGTCTATGTCAACTATGGCACTGCCGAAGACTATGCCGTTCTCGACAGCCTCGGGATCTCCGTGGAAGGTCGGATCGTGTTGGCCAGATACGGCCTGGGATGGAGAGGCATCAAGCCCAGGCTGGCGGCCCAGCGGGGAGCCGTGGGTGCCCTCCTGTACTCCGATCCCGCTGACGATGGCTTCACGAGGGGTGAGGTCATGCCCGACGGCCCGTGGCGACCCAGGTACGGCGTGCAACGGGGCTCAGTGCTGGACTTGCCGCTCTATCCCGGTGATCCACAGACGCCTGGGCGCCCCTCCTCCCCAGGCGTCGATCGGATCCCCCTGGAGGAGGCGCCCACGCTGGCCCCCATCCCGGTTCAACCGCTGTCGTACGGAGATGCGGAGCCCATTCTCCAGACCCTCTCGGGCCCCCCGGCCCCCGACGGTTGGCAGGGGGGACTCCACCTCGAGTATCACGTAGGACCGGGACCGTCGCGGATCGAGATGCGGCTTCGATTCGATTGGTCGACGCGACGCATCACGAACGTCGTGGGTTTCCTCCTGGGATCTGAGGAGCCCGACCGGGTGGTCATGGTCGGCGGACACCGGGACGCGTGGACGTTCGGAGGGCGGGACCCCATGTCGGGAGCCGCGTCGCTCCTCGAAACGGCCCGGCTCCTGGGTGACGCGGCTGCCCGGGGTCTCCGTCCCCGGCGCACCATCGCCATCGCCAGTTGGGATGCGGAGGAGTATGGGCTCCTAGGCTCGACGGAATACGGTGAGGAGTGGGCCGACGAGCTTGCGGGGAACCTCATTGCCTACGTGAACCG
>JAHEKK010000237.1 GCA_024638395.1 Gemmatimonadota bacterium
GCACCCCGGAAGGTCATGAATCCTCGGGCCACCACGAGCACGACGGCCACCACCATGAGCAAGGCACCGACGACGGTGAGAATCATCGAGACGGTCAGCCGGCCACCGCGGCCAGCCCGGCGTTGTTCACCAGCCGCGTGATCCGCACGCCGAACTGTTCACCCACGATCACCACTTCGGCCTCGGCGAATCGCTTATCGCCGACGAATACGTCCACGGGCTCTCCGGCTTGACGATCCAACTGGACCACCGATCCTCGAGCCAGCGCCAACACGTCTTGCACGGACATACGCGTCCGCCCCAGCTCGATGGCGACCGGGAGATCCAGGTCGAAAAGCACCGAGAGCGGCGCGGCCTGACCAGGCGCGTCCTGTTCCTGGAGCTGCTGGAAGTCGGGGGCGGTCCCCAGATCGGCCGCGTCTTGCGGCGTCGTCGCGGTTCCCTGAAGGCGCTCATCCGTCGGCGGGGCGGCAGTTGCGGCGCCCATGGCGTCCGGTGACGCCTCTTCCGGTCTCGGGGCCGCGTCCTGGCTCCGCTCGGCCGTGGTCCCATCGGGCCCGGCGACACCGCTCTGGTTCGGGTCCTGCGTGTCGTGCTCGTCCATGACCGCGGATTCTCCTGACTACTGGATGACGTATTGAGGGAGGTAGATGTGGATCACCGAGTCCTCCCCGAGGACCTTCTCGATGGCCGCCTCGAGCTCGAGGACCAGGGCTTCCCGGAGCGAATAGTCCGTCAGCTCTGCCACCGTCTTCATGCCGAGGACCCTGAGGAGGCCGTCACGGATCTGGAAGTCGCGAGCCGTGATCACGTCGTCGTAGCTGGCGTCACGGGTTTCGAAGGCCACGTTTGCGAGCAGGAAGCGGCTTCCGTTCGACCCGGCCGGATTGACGACCAGGTTGTCTACGAGATGGACGACTCCCGCGCTCTCCTCTTCGCCCTGCTCTCCACCGCCGCCTCCACCTTCCCCCTCTTCTCCCCCATGACCACCGTCTTCCTCACCCGTGGGCTGGGACGTGGCCAGCCGTTCGCCGATGACCGGAGCCAGGAAATAGGCTCCGGCAACGCCTCCGCCGCCGAGCCCGATCAGAAGGCCCAGGATGAGGAAGATCTTGCCCTTCTTTTTCGGCTTCTCTTCCTGCGCCCCTTCAGGGGTGACGTCCTCTTCTGCCATGAAACGGATTCTCCTGCGGGAAGGCGGTTCGGTTTCGGCTGCTCGTGGAGCCGTCCCGAGCAGGGCAGGGCCCGTACCAGCCCGGGAACAGGGGATCCCTGGGATGTACGGGAGTCGCAAAAGACTGACAGGAAACGATTTACGACATCCCACAGGTCGTTCTGCCGCGACGGCTGGGGGCTGTGGGCCGACGCGTACCGGAAGAACTCTCCGGGGCTGGCCCGGCGAGTTCTTCCGGTGGGGAGAGCGCCCGCCCGGCCCCACCCGTCAGGGGCGGACCGGGCGGTCATGCGCTACTCTACCGCTTGAGGGAGACGAGTTCCTGAAGCATCTCGTCGGATGTCGTGATCACTCGTGCGTTGGACTGGAAGCCCCGCTGAGCGGTGATCATGCTCGTGAACTCGTTGGCGAGGTCCACGTTCGACATCTCCAGTGCACCGGAGGTCACGGTCGACCGGCTACCCTCACCGGCAAACCCCAACACAGGCGCTCCCGAGTTGGCCGACACGGTGTACATGTTGTCGCCGATGCGGAGCAGACCCGCCGGATTGTTGAAGTCAGCCAGGGCCAGTTGCGCCAGTGTGAGCGTCACGCCGTTGCTGAAGGCACCGGTGATGGTACCCGTGTTGTCGATGGAGAACCGCTCCAGATCGCCCATCGTGTACCCGTCTTGCTCACGGAGGACCGCCGACGACGGCGCCGCGAATTGGGACAGCCCCGTGATCGATGACGGAGCTCCAAAGTCGACATTGACCGACACGTCCGTAGCGCCTGAAGCCGGCGTGTAGACGAACGGGGCCGTGGGCACGGGCGCTGTGAGGCGCCCTTCACCGTCGAAGGTCAGCGTTCCCGTGTTGCCGGATACGACCGCCCCTGCATCGACGTTGATGGAATAGTCCCACGTTGTCGCGCTGGTCTTCGTAAAGGAGATGGTGAGGTCTTCCCGCGCACCCATCGCATCGTTCACACTGATGGTGGTTTCACGGAGGTCACCGATCGGGGCTTCGGCGTCCAGATTCCCGGCCAGGACGGCTTCGGTGGTCGCTCGCGCCGCCGCTTTCTGTCCAAAGGGAAGGCGGATGTCGGTGATCGCGTCCGTAAGCTGACCGTCGACCGCGAGTCTGCCCTGTACGAGGAACCCGTTGGTCGAAGCCACCAGATGCCCCTGTGCGTCGAGCTGGAAGTTGCCTGAACGCGTGAAGTAGTTGGCTTCACCGTCGCTGACCACGAACAGCGAATCCCCTTCCAGGGCCACGTCCGTGTTGACCCCGGTCACCTCCAGGTTCCCCTGGATGAAGTTGAGGTCGATGGAACCGACCGACATGCCCAAACCCACCTGGACGGGATTCGTCCCGCCACCCACGGAGTTTGTGTTCCCGGGGGGCCGGCTGGCGCCCTGGAGAAGCTGGGCAAAGTTCTCCTCGAACGTCACCCGGCTGGATTTGTACCCCACCGTGTTGACGTTCGCGATGTTGTTGCCGATGACGTCCATCTTGACCTGATGGTTCCGGAGTCCTGCGACCCCGGAGAATAGGGACCTTAGCATTTCCTACTACCTCTCTTCCTGTTCTCTGCTTGTGACTTCAATGACGTTCGCGAGTTCGATTTCCAGATTACCGGCGATGAGTACCGGGCCGGTCGGCGTGTACCTGAGGCCTTGGATGCGGGCCACGGTGTACATCTCCACAGCCACGGGCTCCGCTCCGTCCATGACCTCCACGCGGTAGCGGTACAGCCCCGGGTCGAGGCCCTCCATGGCCTCTGACAGGTCCAGGTCATTCCGGCCCGGATCGACCCGGCCAAGCTCGAACGACCGGATCTCCGTGCCGTCTTCCTTGAGGATGTGGACCGTGGCGAGGCCACCGCTGCCACCCACCCCCACGGTCGTCGCGGCGCTCCCCGAGCCCTCCAGCCAGACGTGGTCGCCCACGGCCAGAACGGAATGGCCGATCACACTGAGGGCAGCGCCCGCGTTGATGTTCTGTGCGAGGACGGACGAGGCCTGGGCCTGGATCTCCATCTGGTCGTTGATGTTGATCAACTGTTCCAGGCTGGTGAATTGGGCCAACTGCGCCGCGAAGTCCTCCGGATCCGACGGATTGAGCGGGTCCTGGTAGCGGAGCTGGGTCACGAGGAGCTGTAGGAACTCCTCCTTCCCCAGCGCCCCACCTGCCTGGGCCGCTTCCGTGAGACCCGCCGTTGCGGGCCCCAGACTATCGATCATCTCGTCCTTCCTCTCTCTGTCTGCGTTGCCGGAAGTCGTCCGGCTTGGGTTCCTGCCTGGAGCTTCTGGGCTCCGCGAATCCTTCTCTTCCCCGGTCACGGGATTCCCTGGCGCCTTGACCCTCCAGGCCGGCCGCAACCTCTTGACCTCTCTGGTTCGTCCGGACGGCCGCCGCTTCCTCGAGCAACGTTCTGATCTGGATTCCGTCAGACTCCAGCCCGCGGGCCTCCAAGGCCGACTTCAATACGGGACTCTTGTCTTCGAGGACCGCCCTCAGGGCCGGGTCGGGGGTGTCGATACGGGCCCCGATCTTCCCGCCTCGTAGGTTGAGCCGGACGCGGGTACCGCGGCCGTCCACATCACCCAGATCAACGGTGGCGCCCGCCCTGCGGCCCTCTGCAGCGTCCTGGACCTGACGGACCTGCTCGACCCGGTCGGCGGTCGCGGCGCCGGTGCTCCCGCCGGCTCGGACGAGGCCGTCAGCGCCACGGGGGCCGGACTCCACGCCGCCACTCGCGCCCCCCGGACTCCCGGACTCGAAGTCCGCTCTGGGCTCAGGGCGGGAAGCCGGCGCAGCCGCGCGGGATTCGGCCGCAACCACCTCACGTGCCGGTTCCTCCAAGACCGGAGAGGGCACCGGATCGGGAATGTCGGGAATGGGCGTGGAGTCTGAGGCACGTTCAGCGAGGCGCGAGGGGGCCTGGGTTGGAGCCGGGCTGAGAGGGATGCTGACACCGGGTACCGCCGGGTTCGCGGCTCGAGCCACGGACGCTCTTCCGGCCACTCCTGCCACGGAAGCCGCACGAGCCAGCGAGCTCCGCCTCCTCTCGGAGGATCTCCGCTCCGCGGCTTCTGTCCCCTGGGTCTTGAGATCACCTCTCGACGCCTCCAGCTCCAGGTGACCCGGATCCTGCATGCCGAGGGTCTTCAACCCCTCCTCGGCAGCGACTTCCTGGAGTACGCGGTAGGGAGTCAGGTCACTCCACTGTTGGTCAAGGACCAGGTCCACAGCCCGGCCTCGCATGTGGGCGGAGTCCAGGGTCCACGTCACCACCTTGCCGGGCCCGGAGCGGCCCTGCGCATAAAGGGCCCTCTGTCGCGAGGCACTGCGGAATCCCTCGACCACCTCGCCCTCGATCCCATGCTCGGCCTCGAGGCGATCGAGCACCCGGGTCACCGCTGCCCGCAGTCGCGGGTCGAGACGACGCAGGTCCCGGTCGGGGCCCGCCGACGCGGACCTGACCTGGACCGTGTCACTCACCGAAGGACCCGCCAGATGCAGGGACGCGTGGTCCGGAGTTTCCCCTCCGGCTCCACGGGCTGCGCCACCCTGGGCCCCAGCGTGCGCTTCGATGGGTGGAGACGGCTCAGAGAAGCCCCCTCCTCGGGAGTCATGGGCTCTCGCCGTCAGGCGGAGCTCGACCTCTCCATCGAGGGCGCGCGGCTCCTTCGAGCCTTCGGAAACCGGAGGCATGTCTTCGGTGGACCTCATTTCAAGCTTCGGTGAGCGGTGCCCACCGACCACCGGATCCTGAGGCCCCGGTGCTTGGCGCAATGCGCCCTCGGCCCCCCCGCTCCCTTCATTCGAAGCCCGGCCGGCGCCGCCGTCAGAAACGCGGTCTCCGGCGAGGGCGAGAGATTCCGGAGGTCTCGGGAGACGTTTGTTGTCGACCCCGTCGTAGTCTGCCTCCCAGGCAGGCGCCAAGCCCCCGTGCCGGACATCGAGCGCCTGCGAAGCAAGCCGGCCCGGGGCAACCTGGCGGGGGCCGCTCGAGGCGGGCGCCATCCCTTCCGGACTACCCGATGGGGAGTCCGGCCGGAGGCCAATGCGCACGTCGGATTCGCCTCCCCTCGACGGAGCCGAGGGGATATCTCCTGCGGACCGGGGAGACCCGAAACCCGGTGGCGCGGTCCGAGGGCGTGGGGTCGTCGGGCTGACGCCGACCCTCCCTGAGCGGTCCGAGGCGCCTGACGGATCCGGTCGCCCAGCCGTGACCGGGAGGTCACCGACGGGTCCGGCGGAGGCCCTTGGCCGTGTTCCATCACCCGGATTGGCCTGAGGCCCGTCTGCAACGAGGGGGTTGAACCCCGGACGGGTTTCCGTACCCGCGTCAGCGGAGCTACGGCCCGCGGTCGGATGCGGCCCCCGGGACCCTGATTCCGCAACGACTTCGACGGAGCGCGGAGGGGGGAAGATGTTCGGGGAGGCCGAGCGCCTCTCTCCCTCTTCTACTCGAGTCCTGGAGGCGTCCCGGCCAGCGGCCGGCTTCTCACCGACTCCGCTCGCCACGGCAGCCGAAGCTCGTCCCACCGAGGCACCCCCTCCCGTGGGGCGGGAATCCGGTACGCTTTCCGGCTCCCTGGACGAAGGAG
>JAHEKK010000238.1 GCA_024638395.1 Gemmatimonadota bacterium
CCGGAGGCTCGCCCCCTGCACCACCGGCGCCGGCTCCCGGTAACAGCCCCGAGCCCATGAGCTGCCAGCCGGCGAGGGCCAGGACCGCCGCCGTGCCCCCCCAGACGAGCCAGCGACGGCTACGAGGCTTCCCGGCCATGCGAGCGGCTGCCGCGCGGCCATCCTCGGCGCGATCGCGGTGACGCACCCCACCGTCGACTCCGGTGTCGGACCCCGGGACAGGATGCGGCTCGTCTGTCGATGAACCCGTTGGGGCCGTCGCCTCCCCTCCGGAAGGCGCATAGTCCAGCCCGGGCGGTGCCGGTGTCCCCTCGATCCGCGGCGTCTCGGTTTCCACCAGACCCTCCGCCGGCTCCCGGGCCTCGTCCTCGCCAGGGACTTCGTCTGCGTCGACGATGGAGAAGTCCTCGGAGAAATCGTCCATCGACCCGGCAAGGCCGGGATCGACCTCGAGGCCGGGGGCGACGTCCTCCCAGCCGCCGGCGGCCTCGTCCCATTGATCGATGACAGGTTCGGCCGTACCGGGCTCGGGCAACGTGTCCGAGTCACCAGACACCTCGAATGACTGGGTATCCGCTGTCTCCGGGTCCAGAACCCAACCGGCCTCCTCGCCCCACAGGGGGCCCGCGTCGTCTGCTCGGTCCGGGACCGGGTCGGCCTCGGGTTGCTCCCAGCCTACGTCGGACTCCCAGTCCGTCGACCCTTCCGAGCCAGCCGAGGGAGGCGCCGATGAACCTTCCGGGGCCTCCAGCGACGACGACGGAGCCATGCCGCTGATCCGCGCGGCCGCCCCCGGAGACGCGATCCATGCGTATGCGTGCCCGGTTTCTCCGAGTACACCCTCGGGGACATGGTCGCCCAGTAGCACAAGCTCGTTGGTGCGAGCGAGTATGGCCCCCGCCCCCGCCTGATCGGACGGGAGATACAGGAGGAGAGCGGCGCCGGCCTCGGCGAATCCTTCGACCAGCACGTCCCAGCGGTCGCTCTCGAGCACCTCCCGGGAACTGTAGGTGGGGGATCCTGCCGACGTGAAGAAGAACGGTAGATCACCGACCTGGTGGGCAACCCGCTGTACTGACGCGCCGAAGCGGAACATGTCCGTGACGCCTTCTTCGTTGGGCAGGCCCAGAGTGTGGTGAAGGGCCGGACGCTCGAGGCCCAGATCCGCCAGGAACACCCGAACGCCGTCGTCCGCCCAGGCGTTCGCCAGGGCCACCACGCTGTCACGGGCCCAGCCGTCCTCGCTCCCATGGGCCGTAGACAGGAGAGTCACCACGCGGCCAGCCCCATGCTCTGGGAGCCGGCTGGGATCCAAGACCTCGGGAAGACCGTCGGTCGAGGGATCGTACTCCGTCGGAACGGGCGGCAGGCCTGTCACAACTGCGCGGGGGTGGAGATGGACGGATCCACTCTATGTGGGGGAAGCGGCCCTGATGCTCACGGGCCCGACTGCGGGGGGCGAAACCCTCATTGAAGAACGTAGAGAGGCGCTACAGGGCGATCAAGACTCCACGGCCTTGAAGACAGGCGCATCTCCCCAAAGGGTTTCGAGTTGGTAGAACTCACGCACCGAGGGCTGGAACACGTGAACGACGTGATCGATGAAGTCGATGAGGACCCAACGCCCCTGGTCGAGGCCCTCCACGTGCTGCGGACGATGGCCACCACGCTTTGCACCGTCGATGACGTGCTCAGCGATGGCCCTCACCTGCACGTCGCTCCTTCCCGACGCGATGAGGAAGAAGTCCGTTGCCGTTGATATGCCTCGCACGTCCAGGACGGTCACGTCCTCCGCCTTGCGCTCAACAGCTCTCGCGGCAGCCTGGTGGACCGGCTCGGGGATATCGGCGTTCTCGCTGCCTTCGAATGAGACTCCGACGGGTGCAGTCAAGGTACGGCTAGTCCTCTTCCGCCTGGACCTGGACCTGGATTTCCACCTCTACGTCGGGGTGCAGCCGGATCGGCACCGCATAGTCGCCGGTGTTCTTGATGGGCTCGGCGAGGACCACCAGCCGACGGTCCAACGCGAAATCCAGCCCCTGGGCGCTCGCGGCTTCTCCGATGTCCTTCGACGTCACGGAACCGAACAGCTTCCCCTCGTCGCCGGCCTTCGCGGTGAAGGTCAACTCCATCCCTTCCAGCTGCGACGCTCGTCGCTTGGCCTCGAGAAAATCACGCTTGGCCTTCTCGTCCAGCAGCTGCCGCTCTTCTTCCATTCGACGCAAGTTGGCGTCGGTCGCCACGTACGCCAGGCCTTGGGGGAGCAGGTAGTTCCGGGCATATCCGGGCTTTACCCGCACCAGCTCTCCGGCCTGGCCCAGGTTGGCGACGGTTTCTCTCAAGATCAGCTTCATCGTTCCTCCAACGGGTCACGGGCCCAGCAAGTCCAGATTCAAGTCTCAGCCTCCCCTTCGCCGGCTTGTAGCGGCCGAAGGCGAAGCCATGTGTCTCCCAATCCGATCATCACAGCGGCGCCCACTACGACCGGTGCGGCGATCAGCGTGACGAGGACCGCGATCAACGCTCCCAGGGCCGTAACGCCGCCCTTGAAGAAGACCATGACCGCCAGGCCTCGCAGCGCATACAATACGCCCATGAACACGAGGGCGTTGGCGCCCACCGCCTGGGCCCAGGCCGTCCCGACGAGCAACAACGCCACGCCCGCCACGACCAGCCAGACGAGGGCGTCGGGGAACGCGAACCTCCGGAGAGCGCCCAGTCCGTCGGTGCGCCCCAGGCTCATCCGGACGTAGAGCCACCAGGAAACGCCCAACGCCCCAAAGGTCGAAAGGGCGATGAGGGACGGGTAGAGATCTAGGTGGGTGGTAAGCAACCGGTTGAACGTGTCCACGAAGGCCGGATCCAGGTCACGCACGGTTCGAAGGCCTTCGATCAATACGGCGAGATCGCCGCCGATCCGCTCCCGGATCAGCCAATCCACGGAGGAGCCGACGGCCGGTTGGGTGCCGAGATAGAGGGCGGTGATCAGGGTCGCCGTCCCGACGGCAGCCAGGCCTCGTACCGTGAAGCGTGTCGAAGGCCACCGCAGCGTGACCGCGGCGAAGGCGCCACCCACCAGCAGGGCCCAGCCCCGTTCCAGATACCAGATGTTACCCGTGGGACCCGGCGTGGCGACCATGAGCAGGAACACCGACGCCAGGAGCCAGGCTCCGGCACCGGGCCCCGGCAGGAGGACCACCAGGAACATGAAGGGAATACCGATCAGCACCGACGGGGCGAAGACCACGGTCGACAAGGCCAGGCCGAACATCCCGGCGGCCCGAAGCCACAGTCGCCGTTCCGGTCCCGGAGCTTCGGGGCGGGGAACGTCCACGGGATCCGGACTAGGCCTCGTGGTCGCGGATGTACGGCAGGAGCGCCAGGTAGCGAGCCCGCTTGACGGCCGACCCCAACTGACGCTGAAAACGGGCTGTCACTTTGGTCGTTCGCTTGGGCAGGATCTTCCCCTCTTCGGTCAGGAACCGTGCCAGGCTGGTGACGTCCTTGTAGTTGAGGAGCTCGATGGCCGGGCCTTCGTGGCGACGGCGGCGGCCTCGAGCACCGCTGAATTCAGGCGGCCCCGAGCGCCGGGATTCAGGGGTGTCGTCATCGTCGTCGTCATCGTCATCGCTGTCGTCGTCATCCTCGTCCTCGTCGTCATCCTCGTCCTCATCCCGTGGACGAGGCGGCTTCTCGACAAGGATGGAGGTGCCTCCGGAAGGTTGGCCCTCGTTGAGGACCACCAGATAGCGGAGGACCTGCTCGTCGAGCTTCAAAAGGCGCTCGAATTCCGGGAGAGC
Organism: Gemmatimonadota bacterium; assembly: GCA_024638395.1. GTDB lineage: Bacteria > Gemmatimonadota > Gemmatimonadetes > Longimicrobiales > Gaopeijiaceae > JAHEKK01. The sequence continues at coordinate 3,801 of JAHEKK010000238.1, forward strand.
GGCGGGATCGGCTTCGAGGTGCACCACCACGTAGTACGCCGTGTTGGTCTTGCCGATGGGATAGGCGAGTTGGCGCGTGCCCCAGTGATCCACCGTGGTGACGCTGGCCCCCAGCGTACCGTGGAAAGCTTCGAGCTTGGCTTCGACAGCCTCTTGGTCGAGGGTGGCGTCGAAGATGTAGACGACTTCATACAGGCGCATGGTCGGGATCTCCCTTGGACCGTGTGCGGGAACGGGCTCCACCTCCCGGCGGCGGAGCGGGTATAGCTGAGAAAGATAGCCCTGTGTCCAGGGGAGACGGTAGCCCCTCCTTGCGTCGCAGAGGACTCGTCCCGACTTGATTTTGCCACGGGAACGCCAATCTTTCTACGCTTCGCCTTCGAACCGCGAGGGCACGGTGCCGAGACCCAAGCAAGGGGAAGGATCCCCATGCAATACTCGTTCGCAGGCGCGTCCGACCACGAAGCGTTCCGTTGGTTCGCCGAAGGCCTCCGCGAAGTCATGGCGGACAACGGCCACGAATACATCGAAGACGTGGAGCGGGCGAAGCTCGTCGTGAACTTCTTTCCGAAGGACGAGCCCCGCCCCTTCAGGCGGAGCGGCCAAGCCGTGTTCGTATGCTCCGTGTCCGAGTTCCCCAACCCCTTCGTGAAGCCGATTCCCCAGGGCTACCCAACCCTGGTCCGGTCCCTGGCCAATCTGGTCGTGGGCCTGGTGAACGGCGATGGGACGGACCCCGACGCGCACTTCATCACGCCGGAGCAGGGTCACTACGTGGTGTCGGGCAACCATGACCGGATGCGGTATTTCGCCGACGTCTATCGTCGTATTCACCCGCTGGCCTCCTCCACGCTGGTCATCGACAACCACTTCCACGACGATCTGCCGGAAGCCCTCTGGCAGGGGGATGACATCACCGAATCCCTCTACCGGGCAGGGAAGAAGCTCGACGATCTGGACCTTCTCCCGGCTCCCTTCCCCATGCACGAATTGCTGCCTGCGCGGGACGTCCGGCAGCTCAAGCGGCTGTTCGGCATCGGTGGGCTCTCCTACGGAAACCTCTCGGCCCGCTACAACGAGGAATGGTTCTGGATGAGCGCCAGCGGCGTGGACAAGTCCAATCTTCGGGTGATCGGCCGGGACATCCTCATGGTGAAGGACTACGACGCGGAAGAGAACGCGATGGTGGTCGCCCATCCTCCGGGCGTCGAGCCTCGACGGGTGTCCGTGGACGCCATCGAGCACTGGATGATCTATCGGGAACACCCCGAGGTTGGAGCGATCCTCCACGTTCATGGATGGATCGACGGCGTCCCCTCCACCGAGTTCAACTATCCTTGCGGTACGCGTGAGCTCGGGCAGGCCGTGGCCGATATCGTCAGGGAAGCCGACGATCCCGCTCGGTGCGTGGTAGGCCTCAAGAACCACGGGCTCACCATCACCGGAACCAGTCTGGATCAGATCTTCGAGCGTATCGAGGGGAAGGTGCTGCCCACGGTCCCGATGGACTGAAGCCCATCGCCAGCCCCCCGCAAGGAGAGGGCTACAGCCCCACTCGCCGCTCCGCGCCAAGCCTCGGAAAGCGGCGAGAGGGAGGCGGCGCTCCTCAGGCTCCGGCTGCGGCCGCCACTGCGGGGACCAGGGCGAGGTACCGTCCGTAGGCCCATTCGGCCTCATCGAGGGCCAGGCGTTCGGTGTTGGTGTGGGCGTGGCGCTCTTCCCCCGGCGCGAACCCGATGGTGGGGATTCCCCGGACACCACAGGTCCAGCCACCGTCCGTGGCGAAGGTCCATGGTCGGATCCTGGCCGGCGCGCCGCCGTCCCCGTTCCGGGTCCCGACGGCCCTCGCCGCGGCGACGACCACCGGGTGATCAGGGGCCATGAGGAAACCGGGGCTGAGGATCCGCCTCTCCTCCACCAAGCCCGTGTAGGTGCGTTGGGCCTCCGACGCCATGCGGACGTCCACCGCC
>JAHEKK010000239.1 GCA_024638395.1 Gemmatimonadota bacterium
GTGGCGGTTGATGCCCACCGAAGAAGTAAGGCTGAAGTTGGCGGCGCTGTTGCTACGGCCGCGCTTCGTGAAGATCTGGATGACCCCGCCGGAGGCCTCAGAGCCGTACAGCGTCGCCGCGGCGGGCCCCTTGAGCACCTCGACCCGGTCGATCTCGTCCGGATTCAGGTCGGAAAGGCGGTCCTCGCCGGCGCCGCCGGAGAAGGCGCAGCAGGTCGTGTTGAACCCCGTGCCTTCTGCACCCGAGCCCCACTCGGAGCCACGGTTGTCGACGCGAACGCCGTCGATGTAGATGACGGGTCGCTGGCCCAGAGAGAAGGAATCCGTCCCCCGGATGCGGAGCTCACGGGAGGCGCCGACGCCGCCGACGGTCCCGATGGAGCGCACGCCGGGAATCCGGCCTTCGAGGGCCTGGCTGAAGCCCTCGAGTGGGGTCGTCTCCTGGATGTTACCGATGTCTACCGACGCCAGGGAGACGCCGATCTTACGGCGCTCCACGGCACCGGCGGTCCCGGTAACCACGATCTCGTCCAGGTTGACCGCGGACACCTCGAGGCTGAACTCGACGGCTACCGTTCCACCGGGCGTCACGTTGACCTCCTGGGAGGCTGTCCCGTAGGCCACGTGAACGACCTGAACCGTATGGGTCCCAGCGGGCACCCGGTTGATCAGGAACCGCCCGGAAGCGTTGGTGAGGGACCCCAGATCGGTCCCGATGATGTTGATCTGGGCGCCGTTGATCGGCTGTCCAGTGGTGGCTGCCGCCACGACCCCGGTCACGGTTCCATCCTGCGCGGCGACTTGAGCCGGCAAGAGGAAGGCGACCAAAGCCGTTACGGCAAGGAGGGAGGTCAAGGACCTCCCGGCTCCGTAGCGCTGCGTCATCGCTGCCCCCTAAGTGCAGTAAGGGTTACCCATCCGCCCCGCCACCCCACATATAAAGAATCCGGCGAGGAAAGGACCCGCCGAAATCCCGGTCTTTTGCCAGTGTGGTCTAAACATTACAGACAATTCGTGACGCCACAGTAATGAACGGGCCAGGGGAACGCCAGAGTGCCGTTGCGTATGGGGTGTCTGCCCTCGGGGGGTGGTGTGGGGGTACCCGAACGACGCCTCAGGGCCGGAGAAGCTCCTCGACCCCCTGCTCCACCCGTTGGGCGAGGGACGCGACCGCCCGGGCCAGGACCCTGGTCGTTTCGCTGCGTAGGTAGAACGCGGCGCTGTCGGTCACGGAGCCGCGGAGTAGCTCCACGAAGCCGATCGGCTCGTCGTCGGGGCCGAAATAGTCGACTCGAAGAAACGGAGTGGACGCGGCGGCCCCGGAAGGCACGTCGAAACCGCCGATGGCCAACTGGCCAACCCGTTGCATGAGACCGTCGAGCACGGGATCCGGACCGCCGGCACCGTCCTCCCTCCAACTTCCCTCGTCCAGAACCGCGTCGATGGTGCGGTCGCCCAGGGTGATTCGGACCCTGGCCGCGTCACCGTTCTGGAAGTGGTGGACCTGCCGCTCCCGGAGGGCGTCGGCGCCGATCTCCAGCGGTCGTACCAAGGCTGCCGGAAGGACGAGTACCCGCCCCGCGCCCCCTTCAACGGCATACCTCCCCTCGCCACCGAATGTGGTGTCGCCAAGGACCAGGGTCCGGACACGGTCTCCGACCACGAGATCCAGGCGAGGCGAGTCGGCACGGATCCCCGACGCCGGAGGGCCGGACACTTCGCCCAGGTCTCTGAGCACCCTGAGTCGGGCCAGACCATCGACCAGGGATCGCCCTGCGCTCCCGACGGGGTACTCGTCCAGGCTGCCGGCTCCCACGACCCCCTCGATCCCCCAATAGAAGGGGAGTCCCCCCTCGTCTGCCCGACGTTGAACCTCGACGCGCCGATCGGCGGCAGAGTACACAACGGACGAGACCAGGGTGGTGTCCTCCTCCCAGGCCAGGATCCGCTCCGTGTCCGCCGTCGACGGCGATTCACGCAACCACGTCTGGGCAGCCAGGACCACGGCCAACAGGAGTAGTCCCAGATGGACCCGCACGGCGCTCATCCTTCGACGCTCCCGGTCCGGCCGGCGGTGCCTGGGACGCCACCGTGGCGGCGGCGGTGGAGCCTGCCGAACCCCAGGAGCAGCACGACGGCCGGGGCGCCGAAGATGATGCCGTAGAACCAGGTGACATCCTCCTGGCGGGTATGAACCATGGGGACGTCCTCCTCGGAAACCACTTCGCCGGCCAGCTCCTGCTCCCGGCCAAGCCACCGCACCCCATCGGCCGCCACAGCCGCATTGAGGGCCAACCGCCCCAGTACCCGGTCACCGAACATCTCGGCGTCCCCGAAGACCAGGGCGCGCATCCCTGTCTGACTGTCCTCTACCGCAGCGACCACGCCGACCTCTCCCTTCGTCTCGGCCCCCTGATCGAACCGGTAGTTCCCGTTCTCGTCCACGAAGGCCGACGGGAGTGACTCGATGGTCATTCGGGGCGACGGGCCGCCGTCGGCCGGCGCCGCCTGGAGCGAAACGGGCCCCACCAGGAGAAGGCCCGCCCCTGGGCCCTGGCGGCCGGCCGTGGTTACGGACGGATGGGAAGAGATGCGGTTCGTTACGATGAGTCGACGATCGGCGAGGCCGCCCGTCTCCCTCAGGTGCCGCTCGTCGTCCAGGGTAATGGCACCACGGCGAAGGCCGAGCCGACTCCCCAGCTCATCCAACTCGAACCCGCTGTCCGGCTCCAGCGCCAGGAGGTACGAGCCCCCGCGATCCAGGAATGCCGCGACAGCCGCCATCTCGCTGGCATGGAACGGGGTCCGGGGCGCGAGGGAGACCAGGATCGCCCCATCCTCGGGCACCTGATCGCCCAACCCCCGGGACAAGCCGATGTCCCGCACTTCGTAGTTCAGGAGCTCCAGCATCTGTCGGAAGGCCGAGATTTGGTCCGCAGGCGCGTTGCCAGCGGCCGGCGTTCCAGTCGAGGGGTCGATGGAGGACTCCCCGAGCTCGCCATGCCCGGTCGTGAAATACGCAACTCTTCGGGACCGGGAGAGCTTCAAGAGAGCCTGCTGAACTGCGCTGTCGAAGATCCGGAGCCGTCCACGGGCGTCGTCCAGATCCGTAGGGAGGTTGATGCGCTCCGTGCCACTCCCCGACCGCAACGCCACTACACCGTCGGTCCTGACCTGGAAGTCCGCCGCCATGACGGGATCCGCGAACCGGTCGTATTCCTCGATCGTAATTCCGCCAACGGAGGAGAGGGCGTCCAGGTATGTGCGGACCTCCTCGAGGACTTCGTTTGCAGGGGGGAAGAACGTGGCGACGCGAAGCGGCTCCGGCAGGCTCTCCACGATCGTGCGAACCGCGTCTCCGGGACGGGAAGTCTTGAAGTAGCTCGCGTCCAGCGTCTGGTTGCGGGCGGATGCGACGTACCCGATCAGCATGAGCGATACCCCGGCCAGAGCCACGCTCAGGGCCCCGGCCGTCATGTGCCGCACCCGCTGAACGTCGACCGCCGAGGGGGTACGGCGACTCCGGCCGCGCTCGGCCCAATGGCCCACGCAGGCCGGGAGGGCGCCGGAGACCAGCAGGCCGGCGCCGAACACCATCGCCGCCTGACGGTAGCGTGCTCTCGCCCGGGCACCGTCGAAGTCCAGGCCCAGCACCTCGATGCCCATTTCGGACCCGGCAAAGAGGGCCACACTCCCGAGGACGCACCCCAGGTAAGCCAAGGCGAAGGGGGTCTCCAGTCGGGCCTCGTGGCCGGGGGCCGCCCGTAGGGCCGCCAGGGCCTGTGCAACCGCGGCGGCAAGAGCCACCGACAAGCCGGCGCCCGTCACCCACGGCCCGACGCCACCAGCCCCCCCGAACACCCGGCCTCCGATCAGGGCAACCGCCAATCCAATGACAAGCGACCAACCCCGCCCGCCACGACCCGTCACTCCCACCGTTTCGCCTCCATGACCTTTACGGCCGCCAGCAGGAAGAAGTAGGTCAGCGCCAGGTAGTAGACCACGTCCCGCAGATGGAACAGCCCGGCCTGAAAACCGGTGAAGTGGCGCCCGTGGATGGACAGTGCGGCGAAAACCCGAGCCAGGGGCGGCCCCACGATCTGGGACAGGGGCCAGAACAGAAAGAGGGTTCCCGTGATGACGGACGCGGTGGCCGCGGCCAGCAGTTGTTGGCGGGTAAGCGAGGTAGCGAAGAGCCCGATGGCCAGGACGGCCGACCCCAGGAGGAGAAGCCCTGTGTATCCCACGACTACATGGCCGAGGGAAACCCTGCCGTTCACGAGGATCATCAGTGGCATGTAGAGTGTGGCGAGCGTGATCATGGTCAGGAAGGCGAGGGCCGACAGGAACTTCCCGAGAACGATCTCCCAGTCCTTCACGGGCGAGGTGTCCAAGAGAAGCTGCGTGCCCGTCTGGCGTTCCTCGGCAATGAGCCGGATCGAGAGGGCGACGGCGGCGACGGCCGTCAGGCCGCTGGCGTTGTAGAAGAAGCCGGCCAGCACCTGACCCGAGAGCCGCTCGCCCGCCGTCGGCCCCAGAGCCTGGGCATAGAACAAGAGACCGTTCAACAGGAGCACTGCGGCAGCCACCACGTAGCCCATGGGCGAGCGCAGGTAGGCCCCGAGCTCCCGCCGGAAGATGACGGCGGTGGTACCCATCACGCCTTCTCCACCGGACTCGACCCGTGCCCCGGTCCTACCAGGCCCACGAACAGCGCCTCGAGCTCGCGCTCCCTCCTCCCGAGCCCCACGACGTCGTGACCGGCCTCGACCAGGGCGCGGTTCAGATCAGCACGGATATCACGATCGGCCACGACCTCGTACGTCTCTTCACTCTCCCTCTCCGAGGCGGAACGTACTTCGGTTACCGCCGGCACGGTCGCCAGCAGTGTGGCAACACCGGTTGGCATTCCTCCAGGGGGCACCGCCACGGTGACCGTCACGACATGCTGACGCATGAGCCGGCCCCGTAGCTCGGATTCGCTACCGGAGGCCACGATGAGGCCGTCGTTGAGGATCAATAGCCGGTCACATGTCTGGCTGATTTCGGGAAGGATATGGCTCGAAATCAGGAGCGTCCGGGTGCCCTGCAGCGCCCGGATCAACTCACGCATCTCCACGATCTGAACCGGGTCCAGGTCGTGTGTGGGCTCGTCCAGGATGAGAACATCGGGGTCGTGGATGATGGCCTGAGCGACGCCCACCCGTTGGCGGTATCCCTGAGACAGGTGCCGCGTGGGCACGTCGTGGACATCCCGGAGATGGGTGATTCCCTCGACCTCGTCTATCCGCTCCTCCAGACCGCGGGAGGGCATCCCCTTGATCCGTCCGACGAAAGCGAGGTACTCCCCGACGGGCATGTCTCCGTAGACCGGTGGCAGCTCCGGCAGGTAGCCCACCCGCTTTCTCACCTCGTGGGGATGATCGAGAACGTTCAGGCCGCCGATCTCGACGACTCCGGACGAGGGTCTGAGCCCACACGCGAGGATACGGAGCAACGTCGTCTTGCCCACGCCGTTCAGTCCCAGGCACCCGACGGTCGTCCCTTCCTCCACGTCCATGGAGAGAGGGCCAAGCGCCCGCTTGTCGCCGTAGTATTTGGTTACGTCTCTGAGGTGGACCACGAAGCGTCGGTGTCAGGGTATCGGCAGGGAAGATCTCGGCAGAAAACGTTCAGCCGTCGGAAACCACGGTCAAGACGGCCTCAGAGAGACATGAGAAACCGGATGAGATCGGCCCGGGCCGAATCGGAGAGCGCG
>JAHEKK010000240.1 GCA_024638395.1 Gemmatimonadota bacterium
AGGGCTGGGAAGGGGTCATACGGCGGTCTTTCCGTGGTGGAGGGCGGGAAGCGAAGGACTACTCGGTCTAGAGGTCACCCGATGGGGAGGGGCGTGGTCGAGGGGTCGGTGGAAGGGGGGGCTTCCCCCGGGCCCCTGCATCTATAAGCATGCACGCCCGCCGGCACTGTGGAAAAGTGGAAAACGCCGGCCCTGCTGGACGCCAGAGTGTGTAAAACCGCTGAAAGTGCCAGTCTTTCAACGGTTTAGGTCTGTGGAAAACACCCCACGGAACCACGAAATGTTGTGGGCCTAGGAACCTAAAACCACCATATCTTGTGGTCAAGGACGACGGGGCCCATTGCCCGCGCAGGGCCTGAACCGGGCGCTGAAATCCCTGCCGCCATGAGCGTTTTGGCCACTTCCGCCTCCGTTCCCCGGCGGGCCCGGACCGCCAGCGCTGATCTACCACCCCGGACCGGCCGATACCTATTAGCGAACGGGAGGTCCGGCCCCAGGTCGGCCCCGGCCCTTCCCCGGCTCACGGATGCGGACTCTGATGCTCCGAAATCTCATCAGCGTAGGCATGAACCTCACGGGGATGTTCACTGTCTTCGTGTCGGTGCTGGCCCCCCAGATCAGCGCCAATCTCCAACTACAGGTCATCCTGGTCCTCATCGGGCTGCTCCTGGTCCAGGGGGCGGTGTGGAAATTCACCAACCCGTTCCTGCCGTCCGAACGGCGGTACGACGACCTGCGGAACGAGGTGGACGACTTCATCGGCCTCGTGCGAGAGCTGAACCACGCCGCCGTCGACGCCCGGCACAACACGGCACTGGCGTCGACGGATCGCATCGAAGCCGTCCTCTCCCGCATGCACCTCTCGGTGGACCAGATGGGACGCCTGGCCGGGCGGGAGATCTCCTTCGCCTACCTCCCGGAATCCCTGGAAGAGGTGAGAATGGGCGCAGCAGGCGCGAGGAGCCAAGGGTCGCGAGGTGCTGAGGAACACCGTCGTCCGGACGGGCTATGGGGCCCCGGCGAGGCGCCGTCGCGGAGGCCGGCCGGCGAGCAGAGGAGAAGCGAACCCGCGAGAGGCTCCCCGGTCCCCTAGGATCCGCGCAGTCGCCTCGAGGACCATGCCGGCGGGCGCCCCTTCACCCCTTCACGCCCGGCCCGCCCAAGGCCCAGGGTGTCTTCATCGAGCCCTGGGGGACGACGTATGGCCCCCCAGGATCCGCCACCGGTCTCCATCCCGTTCCCAGACCATGGACATGATGCCGGCGAAGGAGAAGGCGTCCTCCCCCTCCCCGATGGTCGTCCGGAATCGGGCCCAGGAGTGGGCGCCGTCCGTCCCGATGGGGACCACCTCCAGCCCCTCGAGCTCCGTCAGGATGGGCGTCGCCGAGGGGAAGGCCGCAAGTCCCGCCAGAACGTCGCCGACGGTACGGTACGCCACGGACCCATCCTCGATCCAGGCGAACCTCTCGTCCGCCACATAGGCACGACGCAGGCCTTCCGCATCTCGTGATGCAATGCCGGCAAGATACTGATCGAGCTCGCTTGCCACCCTGGCCTCGAGATCCCCCGGCAGCGCTTCCGGGCTCTCGCCGTCGGGTGTAGGGCCACAAGCGGAGGTCAACAGCAGCGCGAACCACACGGGCAGCCACGGTCGCGAGCCTCGGATCGTCATGGAAGTGCCCTCCCGCCAATGTGGGGCGCCCATCTCGTCTCGATGAGCCGGATCATCATGGGAGACCCGAGGCCTCGATACAACCAAGCCGAATGAGCTCCGGAACGCCCGGGCACCCCTCCGGGCCGGCTACGCGCCGAGTGGCGGCGCTTCACGGGGGCGATACCTTGGAGTCCATGACAACCTCCCTTCTTTCCCGGTCCCCGCGACGGGGCTGCCGGGACACGACACTGGCACCGGCATCGGTGCGCCGGTGCCTGGCCCGGCTGGTGCTGACGGTCTGCGTCATCTCGACCGCCCCCTTGCCGCTCCTCGCACAGACCGGCGACCTGGCTCTCGTCGGCGGCCGGATCATCGACGGCTTCGGCGGCCCGTTGATCGAGAACGGCGTCGTCCTCATCTCGGGTGACCGCATCACGGCGGTCGGTACCGAATCGGAGGTCGATATCCCTCCGGGGGCGGAGATCATCGACACCAACGGGATGACGGTCCTCCCCGGCCTGATCGACATGCACGTCCACCTCCAGCTCCTGGGACACGGCGATTATCCCAGGTGGCACGACCTCTACGCGGAGCGCATGGAGGACATGATGGAGGTGGCCGCCCGGCAGCTCCTGATGGCGGGCGTAACGTCCGCTCGGGACCTGGGCGGCCCCCTGGAGGAGCTGGTGAGCATCAAGCGCCGTGTGGCCGAAGGCGAAATCCCGGGGCCCCGCCTCTTCATTTCGGGCCCCTTCATCCAGAGGGCCCCATACCAGGAGTACGAGCGCCGGTACCGGTGGGGCGTGAATGGACCCGAGGACGCCCGTGAGAAAGTGCAACGCCTCGTCGATGCCGGAGTCGACGTGATCAAGCTCATCGATCAGGATCAGCTCACATCCGACGAGGTGCGGGCCGTGGTGGAAACCGCCCACGCGGCGGGCAAGAAGGTCGTAGCCCATGCACACAGGATGGAAGAGATCCGCGTCGGACTGGAACACGGCATCGACAACTTCGAGCACACGGGACTCGGGACGGCCCCCGGGTACGCCGACGACGTCTTGCAGGCGCTTCGCGAACGGAACACCGGGCTCTATTGGACCCCCACCATCTCTCCTCTCTACGTCATGCAATACACGGGAGAAGTGTTCCCCGAGCGACTCGACGATCCGTCGTGGCGGGCGTTCATGGACCCGGACGTCGCCGACGAGATCCGCGCATCCCTGGAACACATTCCCCGGCTGCCCTACTACGCGCTCTTCCCGAGCCGCATCCCCATCCTGCCCCACAAGTTCCGGCAGATCCGCGAAACCGGCGTACGGCTTCTCATCGGCACCGATTCGGGTATCCCCTCCATGTTCCACACGGATTCCACCTGGCGGGAGATGGCCCTCTGGGTGGACCTGGGTGTCCCGCCCATGGAAGTGATTCAGGCCGCCACGCTCTGGCCCGCTCGCTTCCTCGGGATGGACGACCTGGGCTCCCTTGCCCCGGGCAAGCTGGCGGACCTGATCGCCGTCGAGGGAGATCCAATGACGGACATGGGGTCGCTCCGGCGTGTGGCCCTGGTAATCACGGGCGGCGACCGGGTGAAGTAGCCACGGATCTCCCCTACCCCCGTGGCCCGGCAGTCGACCCGTGGAGGGTTGACTTCCTTTCGATCACGATTCATACATACGTATGATTGAATCACATCCCGATACCGCTCCCGGTGCTCTGAAGCCCGCCGACGGCGACACGCGCAGCACCCTCGTCGCGGTCGCCCGGGGCGTGTTTGCCCGGGAGGGATACGACGGAGCCTCGATCCGCACCATCACGACGGAAGCGGGGGCCAACCTGGGGGCGGTCACGTATCACTTCGGCTCGAAGCGGGACCTGTACGGCGCCGTGTTGGAGTCCGTGATGAAGCCCCTCGTGCCCAGGGTCGGAGACGCGGTCTCGGGCCCCGGATCCGGCCTCGAGCGGACGTTGCGGGCCGTGAAGGCCTTCTTCGACCACCTGTCGGAGAACCCCGACCAGCCGGGCTTGATGATGCAGGAGGTCGCGGCGGGCCGAAGCGCGCCGAAAGCGGTCCTCAAGGTGGTTCAGGCGACCCTAGGAACCATCGCCCGAACCGTTCGAGAAGGTCAGGCCGATCTGAGCATCCGGCCGGGCGACCCCCACCTGCTGACGCTCTCGTCCATCGCTCAGCCGGTCTACCTCACCCTGGTCCGGAAGTTGGCTCCGCCGGTCCTGGGACCCATCGCCAGCAGCGACGTGACGGATCACGTTCTGGAGTTCGTCCGTCGCGGACTGGCCGCTGCCCCCGGAGGCGCCGCATGAGCACCAGGGCTCTCTCTCCCCCGTCGGCGGTCCTGGCCGCCCTCGTCGGCGCCCTCGCCATGCCGCACCCTGGCGGGGCCCAGCAGTGGACGGTCGTCGAGGCTGCCGCGGAGGCCCTCACCAACCATCCGGCGGTCCAGCGGGCGGAGGCCGCGCTTCGAACGGCCGCTGCCGGCACAGACGCTGCCAAGTCCTCCTACCTTCCCCAGGTTCAGTTCGGGGCGTCCGCGGTCCGTTTCGAAGAGCCCATGGTGGTGGCCCCGCTCCACGCCTTCAACCCAATGGCCCCGCCGACGTTTTCGGACGGTCTGGTCCGAAGCAGGATCGGGCTGGGATTCACGCTGTTCGACGGCGGAGTACGCGGCGGCATCCTCACTGCCGCGCGGGCCATGGACACCGGAGCCGAAGCCCGGAAAGCGGCGGTGGAGGCACAGATCATCGCAACCGCCGTCGGGGCGTACGCCGGGGCCGCCACCGCGGCGCTGGTGGTCGAGGCGAGTCAACGGAGACGGCGCGCCCTCGACGCCGAGCTCACCCGAGCGGACCAGGCGTTCGAGGCCGGGGCGGCCCCTCGCGTCGAGACGCTGAGGGCTGGGGCTGCGCTGGCCCAGGCGGACGCGGACCAGGCATCGGCGGAGGCGTCTCTGGCCTCGGCCCGTCGAATCCTCCAACGCCTCACGGGCCGACCCACGCTTCCCCCCGCCCTCCCGGTCCCGGCAGTCGGACCATCGGATCCCGACTTGTCGGTCGACCCCGGCGCGCCCGCAGTACGAACCGCCCAGGCGGCGCTCTCCGCCGCCGAAGCCCGCCAACGGGCAGCCCGTGGGGCGTTCCTGCCGAGGATCGAAGTGACTTCGGGACTGGACCAATACGGGGCGCTTGACGAGTCCTTCTCGTATGAATGGCAGGCCGGGCTTCAACTCTCTCTCCCCGTCTTCATGGGGGGTCGGAGGTTCGCCGAGGCCCGTCAGCGTGCCGCTGAAGTCGAAGAGGCCCGCGCAGGTCTCGCCAGCGTTCGCCTCGAGGCCGAGAACGAGCTGGACCAGGCCCGCGCCGCCCTCACCGCGGCCCGGGGGCGCGTCGCCGCTCTGACTTCGGCAGAAGCCCAGTTCACCGAGGTCGTCCGTGTGGAAGCCCTTGCCCTGTCCGAGGGGTCGGGCATCCAAAGCGACCTCCTTTCCGCCGAGGCATCCCTGTTCGGCGTCCGGGCTGCGCTGGCGCAGGCCCGTGGTGACGTGGTGACGGCCGCCGTCGCCATGGCTCGAGCAAACGGTACCCTCTCCCTCGAATGGCTCGGGGAGCACCTGGAGGCCTCACGATGAAATCCCGGCTGCGCATACTCATCCCCGTCCTGATCGTGGCCGCCGCCGGCCTGATCTGGTGGCGCTACGGAACGGAGGCCGAGGGGGACGCGGTCCTCGCGTCGGGAACGGTGGAGGCCACGGAGGCCCAACTCTCGTTTCAGGCCCCGGGGCGAATCGTCGCCGTCCACGCACGGGAGGGACAGGGCGTGGTCCAGGGGGACCTGGTGGCCAGTCTGGATACGGCGGAGCTGGCGGCCAATCGACGGCTGGCCATGGCCCAGGTTGACGGCGCCCGTGCTGCTCTCCGCGCGATGGAGCGGGGTTCCCGGCCCGCAGAGATCACTCAGGCCGAGGCGGCGGCGGAAGCCGTCACCGCCCAGCACGAGGAAGCCGTCCGGGAGCGGGAGCGGGCCGAGCGGCTGTACGAGGGAGGGGCCGTGAGCGCTCAGGCCGTCGAGCGAGCCCGTACCGCCGA
>JAHEKK010000241.1 GCA_024638395.1 Gemmatimonadota bacterium
AAGGCATCATTCCCCTGAGCCACAGCCAGGACGTGTCGGGCCCTCTGGCCCGAACGGTGATGGACCTGGCGATCGCCCTCGACGCGACCGTGGGACTGGACCCGGCGGACGACGCGTCGATGGCTTGGGCGGGCGAGACGCTGCCCGGCTTCGTAGGCGCCCTGGACAGTCTGGCGCTGACCACGGCGCGAATCGGAGTCCTCCTGGAGCAGGGATTCGAGCCCACACCACTCGCGGAGGAGGTGAACGACACGGTCTTCGCAGCCATCATCCGGATGTTGGGGGCGGGTGCCGACACGGTGACGGTGGACCTACCGGGTCTGAATGAGCTGGCCAGCCGGAGCAGCTTGATCGCCTTCGAGTTCAAGGAGGACCTACGGGGGTACCTGGGAGCCCACGGCGACCCCCCCGTTCGCGACTTGAGCCAGATCCTGGCCAGTGGTCTCTATCTGTCTTCGCTGCGGGCGGACCTGGACAGCCTCGACCTGAGCCCCGACTCGACGTCGGCGGCCTTTCGTGGCGCGCTGGCCGCTCGCGACTCGCTGAAGGGGCGGATCCACACCACCCTCCAGGAGCACGATCTGGACGCATTGGTGTACCCGACCGCACGTCTCCCCCCTCAGTTGATCGGGGCTCCGCAGCACGATTCCAACTGCCAGTTCAGCGCCAACACCGGCTTCCCGGCCGTGACCATCCCCGTAGGGTTCACGGAAGCCGGGCTTCCGGTGGGGATGGAACTGCTGGGTGCCCCGCTTACCGACGCAAGACTGGTCTCGATCGCCTACGCCTGGGAGCGCCTGGCGTCGCCACGGAGGCCTCCGCTCTACACACCTCCCCTCCATCAGAACTCCGCTCCGCCACCGGCCGGGATTTCGGTGCGGGTCGAGGCGGATTCGATGGTGGCAAACGTCGACTTCGCGTTCGACGCCCCCACAGGGCGTTTGACCTACAGCTCCTCCGTCACGGGGCTCCCGCAGGAAGAGCTTCTCGCTATCAGCCTGCATCAGGCGGCCGGCTCGGCCAGTGCCTCGGGATCTCTCGGACAGGGTCCCGTCATTTCAGCCTTGACGCCTCCCGGTGTCCTCTTGCACGAAGGCGTCGTAATCCTCTCGACCCCGGAACGGGAAGCGCTGCATGCCGGGACGCTCTATGTGACCGTGCTCACGAAGTCGCATCCCAAGGGCACGCTGAGAGCGAGTTTGGATCCGCCCGAGAGCCCGCCCATCCCCTGACACCTCGACCGTAGTGGAGCCATCATGACCGACTCGAAACCATCTACTCGGATCGAAGCGGACGTTGTCGTCGTCGGCGCCGGCATGGCTGGATTGTATGCGACATGGCGACTCCTCCAACGAAATCCCGGCTTGAACATCCACGTCGTCGAGGCTCTACCCAGAACCGGGGGCCGACTCGAGTCGGACCATGTCCAGATCCGCCATACCTCCGTGAAGGTGGAGGAGGGAGGGATGCGCTTCATGAAAGACCAGGTCGAGTTGATTCAGCTGATCGCCGAACTGGACCTGTCGAGCGAGGTGGTCGACTTCCCCATGGGTGACGACCACAACCTCTACTACCTGCGGGGGCGACGTTTTTCCCTTGGGGATGCGAAGGACGACCCCACCATATGGAGCGACCTGTACGCACTGAACCGGGACGCGGAGGGCCAACAGCCAGGGGAGGTTCTCAAGGGCCTCCTGACGGCCATACTGGAAGAGAACGACGTACCCGATCCACAGAGCTGGAATCCGACGCCGGATGACTGGACCCGCCTCAGGCTGGAATACACCTACAAGGGCATACCCACGTTCAAGTGGGGGTTCTGGGCCATGCTGGTCGACTATGGGCTTACGCCCGATTGCGTGGAGATGCTCTATCAGTCCAGCGGGTTCATCGCGCCCTACGACCAACCCGTCAACGCCGGCTGTGCCCTTCAGTTGCTGGTGGACTTCGTCAACCCGACCTTCCACACCCTCTCGAAGGGGTACGAAGCGCTGCCGGACGCACTGACCCGCGCCATTGGCAAACAGGGCGCCACTCTCCATCTGGGCCACCCCGTCGTCGCCATGGACAGGCAACAGGACGGCCGCCTGCGGGTCGATGCACGGACACAAGAGGGCACGCCGCTGACGTTCTCGGCGGGGCATGTGGTCCTGGGCCTTACGCAGGTGGCCCTGGAGAACTTGATCCCCTACGTGCCCTTCTTCCGGGACTCCCGGCGCTTCCTCGCAGCGGTGGGCTCGGTCACCGACATGCAGTTGGGGAAGATCAACCTCTACTACGACCACAACTGGTGGACACCGGCGAGCGGGGTATGGAGCGGAGGATCCTACACCGACCTTCCCATGGCCCAGTTCTACTGCTTCGCCCCGAATCCGGACGTGGATCCGGAGCTGCCAGCCGCGATCACGTTGTACACGGACTACTACCGGACGGTCTTCTGGGCCCAGCTCCAGGCGCTCGGCGAACCCTATCGCGCCGCGAACGGTCCGCCACTACCCCCGAACGCCGAAGCGGCCTCGACCTATGTGGTTGCTTCGGCTCATGCGCAGATGAAGGAGCTGTTCGGCCTCCCGGACATCCCCGCACCGATCCTTGCGACATACCGGCGCTGGGGCGTTCCGCCTGCCGGAGACGGGGATCACCAGTGGGCGGTGGGCGCGAACGACAAAGAGGTCCGACGATACCTGACCAACCCTTTCCCCAACGTCCACGTGTGTGGCGAGACCTGGTCTGACGATCAGGCGTGGGTCAACGGGGCGCTCCGGTCCGTCGACCAGATGTTGGCCTCGTCGGACATCGGGGCGTAGCCCGCCCTGCCCCGTCCCCCGGTGCGTTCAAGGCCCCCGGGGGACGGATCCCAGCCTCCGCGCCTCAGGCCGTGCGGGCCTGATGTCGTCCCCATGTGAACGGGGGTTCGGCTGTGGTGTCTTCGTGAACCACGATCACCTGGGGGACGCCATCCTGGCCTCGTTCAATGGCACGACCCAGGGCGTCCTGCAGGTCCTCCGGTGAGTGGACCGTGTAGGCATCCGCGCCCATGGCCTCCGCCATCTTCGCCAGGTCGGGATTGCCCAGCTTGTAATAGTCGGTCCAGGCCCCGGTCTTGTCGGGGAACGAGTAGGCCATGGCCTGGGACACCATGGAGAGGTCATTCTCGCTCCAGACCAACCAGATGGCCCCGGCGCGGTACTGCGTGGCCGTCGACACCTCCGTACCGTGCATCATGAAGCTCCCGTCGCCACCGATGCAGATGCAGGTCGCGTCCGGGTCGGCCATCTTGGCCCCCACCACCGCAGCGGTCCCGTAACCCATCGCGCCCACGTCGAGGGCAGCGTGGACCTGCGTCGGAGGGTCGATTTCGAGGTAGTGGGCCGTCCAGCCGCACGAGTTTCCCGCATCCGGGAAGATATGGCTACCGGGGGGCAGCATTTCACTGACGATGGCCATGGCCCGCTCCGGGCGGATGGGGGTCTGATCCGAGACCCGGGCGTCGGCGTTGAAGTAGGGCGAATGGGTCTCCTTCATCCATTTCAGGAACGCGAGCCGCTCGGCCATGTGCTCCTCGTTCGGAGCGCGGTCCGCCCCCTCCTGGACCAGGAGGTCCAGGAATGCGTTGAGTTCCGCCACCACTCCCATCGTGATCGGCATGGACCGACCGATAACCGCCTGATTCGCATCGACCTGAATGAACGGGCCCTGGGGAATCATGTTCTCGTTCCAGATGTCGGTGGCGAAGTCGCCCATGCTGGAGCCGAGTACCAGCAGGCCGTCGTAGGGGGCAGCGTGGGGCGCGTCGGCAGGCGGCTTGAAGTAGTACGGGGGCCACTCACAAGTGGGATATCCGCAGCTGCGAAGGGCCAGGGGGTGGGTCTCGGGGAAGAGTCCCTTGGCGTCGGCCGTAGTACCCACAGGGATCCCGAACTTCTCCACGAACGCCATGAACTTGTCGAGGCCACCCTGGCCGTGGATCACCCTTCTCATGCCGTTTCCGAGAAGGATCATGGGTCTCTTCGTCTCCAGAAGCTGATCCATGACGCGGTCGGCGTCCTGTGGCGATGCGGCTGCCAGGGGTGTGCGATAAAGAGACGTCGAGGTCGGGAACCGGACGTTCTTCATGGAGGACGCCATGATGTTGTGCGGAATGCTCAGATGCGCCGTTTGACGGGGCACGCCCTGGCAGTCGCGTAGGGCCTGACGGAAGAGCACGTCAAAATCCTCGGCTACGTCGATCATGGCGCTGTAGCGTACGGCGCTCTTGTAGAGCTGTAGAACGTCGAGGCCCATGTCGACGCCTTCCTGTTCCCAACCGAGCCCGTATTTCGCCTGGGGTTGCTCTCCCGTGATGACCAACAGCGCGGACATGCAGGCCTGCCCGTTCATGGCGCCGGTCAGTGCGTTGGTCGCGCCGGGCCCCGCCGTGACCACGACCACGCCGAGGTTACCGCTCACTTTGTGATAGCCGTCGGCCATGTATCCGGCGCCGGTCTCGTGCTTGCAAACCACGTAGGTCACGGTCTCGCGCTCGTCCTTCATCAGATTCATGAGATCCACGAACGAGGCCCCGGGCACTCCGAACAGTCGCTCCACACCCTCCAGCTTGAGGTAGTCGAGGATGAGTCGGGGAATGGCGATTTCCGGAATGTCGACGTAGTTCGCTGAGGTCACGGCCCTACCTCCGGTTCGAGGGGCGCTCAACATCGTTCCCCGGGGCTCGCTTCTGCAAGCTGAAGGAACGGGCTGCGACGGCGCCACGAGGTGGTTTTTCCAGGGTTCCGGGCCGCCGTACGCTCACGCGATTCTGCTTGACATGTTTCAGCCACGTCGTCCACTATCGACTCCATAGGGGACCTGCTGTGCCGGGCCCTCGCACGTCTCTGGAGGACTCATGCCCCACCGTCGAAGCAGGAAGCAAGCGGCTCGTGACGCCCATATCGCCGGTCTCCACGACCTCTCGGACGACCACTTCTCACACGGGCATTTCACCAAGCGGGACGTGGCGGCTCTTCAGAAGCGGCTCATAGGCACCGCGGTCACCCGGGCTTCCGCCAGCTACGACAAGGACCGGCAGATCTCGGACGCCGTATTCCAGAAGTATCCGGCGATCATCGTGTACTGCCACGTCTTCAATGACGTGTGGTACGCCCTCGAGTTTGCCCACGCCCACTCCCTGCATGTCGCCTGCCGCAGCGGCGGCCATAGCACCGCGGGCTTCTCGATCAACAACGGCGGTATCGTCATCGACACGAGTCCGATGTCGTACGTGGCCGTGGACCCCTCAAACCGCGTGGCCACAGTCGGGGCGGGAACACAGCTCGGTGCCCTGAACGCCGCGCTGGACGGGTACAAACTGCACACGCCAGGCGGCGCCTGCCCCGACGTGGGAACCGCAGGTCACATGATGGGCGGCGGTTACGGTTGGACCTCGCGTCAGTTCGGGATGAACTGCGACGCGGTCATCGAAGTCCTGGTCATGCTGGCCGATGGTCGGATCGTCCGTGCAAACGAAACCCTCAACCAGGACCTCTTCTGGGCCGTGCGGGGGGGAACGGGTAACAACTTCGGCGTCCTCCTGGAGTCCAGGTACCGCCTCCACGATCTCTGGAAGGTGTGGGGATTCGGGATGTCGTGGCCCCTCTCGAAAGCGGCGCCCGTGATGGCGGCGCTTCAACGGGACTACATGCTCGATGCCTCACCGGCCAGGCTCGGTTATCAGGTGGCTTGGATTACCAATCAGGGTGAGAAG
>JAHEKK010000242.1 GCA_024638395.1 Gemmatimonadota bacterium
ATGGCTCTTGCGGTCCTTCTGGTCGGGGGGGCCGGACTCCTCATCCGGAGCTACCTGCTCCTCAGGGACGTGGATCCGGGATTTCGCTCCGAGTCGGTGGTTGCGGTGCAATTCAACGTGCCGAGCGCTCGCTATCCCGACCGCGATGAGGTGTTGGCCTTCTACGACGGGTTTCTGGAAGCCCTCGAAGGACGGCCGGGAATCGAGCGCGCCGGTATCGTCGGCCAGCTTCCCTTGAACGGGACCAGCTGGTCCAGCCAATTCAAGGCAGAGGGGTGGGCGGAAGACCGCGTCGGGTTCGAGATCCTCCACCGCCGGGCCGACCAGGGGTATTTCGAGGCTCTGGGTATTCCCGTCGTCTCAGGAAGGGGATTCGGACCCCAGGACGAGGCGGACGGCCCCCTCGTAGTCGTCGTCAACGAGACGTTCGCCAAGGAGCACTTCCCCGGCGAGAGCCCCCTGGGCCAGCGTATTGCGTACGACCGGGCACCCACGGCGGAGTCCTCCTGGTACGAGATCGTCGGAGTCGTGGGAGACCAGCACCAGGTAAGCCCGGGCGTGCCCCCGAGATCCGAGGTCTTCGAGCACCGGGACCAGGACTGGAGCCGGACCAATTGGGTCGTGGTTCGTACCGACGGTGATCCGTTGGCGGCCGTGCCCGTCATTCGTGAGACGCTGCGCGATGCTGACCCCCTCATTCCCATCGCCCGGGTCCGCCCTCTGCGGCAAGTGTGGCGGCAGTCCATGGCGCAGGAGACGTTCGTCCTCACCGTTCTCGGCGTGTTCGGCGCGCTCGCGTTGTTGCTGGCTCTGGTGGGCGTGTATACGGTCTCGGCTCAGGCGGCTCGGCGCCGACGCCACGAACTGGGGGTCCGTATGGCTCTCGGCGCGGATCGGGGGGACGTGATGGGGTTGGTGCTTCGCCGGGGCACGTCGGTGGTCATGCTCGGACTGGGCTGCGGTCTCGTCCTCGCCCTGGCCGCCGGGCGGGTGCTCCAGGGACAGCTCTTCGCTATCGAACCCACGGATCCCGTGACCCTGTTGGCCGTGTTGGCCACCTTGGGGGCCGTCGGCGTTCTCGCGAGTCTCCTTCCTGCCGTTCAGGCGACGCGCATCGATCCGGTGGCGTCGCTCCGGACGGACTGACCGGCCGGCTTCCGGCCGTCTTCCCGCGTCGCGTGTGCAAGCGGGCGCTTGTCCGGCGTCCCTGATCTGAAAGGATGGGTGTGTCCATCGCGTCCACCCACGTCTGACTTTCAGATAAGGAGGAGGAAATGAAGGCCTCCCTTGCAGCAACCGTCCTGGCCCTCACCGTGGCCTGGCCCGCTTTTTCCGGCGATGAGCCCCACGTCCGCACCAGCGTCGCGTGGAGCGCCCCCGCCGTCATCGAAGGGACCGTGCGCGACGCGGCCGGCGGCATGCCGCTCCCAGGGGCCCAGGTCGCGGTGGTCGGAGGACGCGTCCACAGCCTGACCGACGCACGGGGGTGGTTTCAGCTATCCCTGCCCGCTCGAGCGGCGGGCGAGCAGGTGACGCTAAGAGCAGTGGTGGTCGGTTATGCTCCCCAGTCGCGCCGCGTGGAGCTCACCTCAGGTGCCACGACCGTGGACTTCGCTCTTGAACCCATCTTCGTCGATGAGGACGCCAACGCGGCCACCGGTACCGAACAGGCGGCCCAGAAGCGGGCAATGGGAGAAACGGTCCTCGAAGCCTCGAGGGACGCGCCGGCAGCGGCGAATCCCGCGACCGCCGTGGGCGGACGATATCGCCAGCGGTCAGGGCCCTGGAACACGGAGTCCTACGCCCGGATCGAGGAGAGCGGCTTCCGGAGTGTCGACGTCAACCCACTGTCCACGTTTTCCATCGACGTGGACCGGGCGTCCTATGCCAACGTCCGGCGTTTCCTCCAGGATGGCCAGCGGCCCCCGGTGGACGCGGTGAGGATCGAGGAGATGGTCAACTACTTTCCCTATGAATGGGCCGAGGTGAGGGGCGAACACCCGTTCAGCGTGACCACGGAGGTGTGGGAAGCGCCCTGGAATCCCCGCCACCGGCTGGTGCGCGTCGGGCTCCGGGCCAGGTCTATCGACATCGAGGATCTTCCGCCCAGCAACCTGGTCTTCCTCCTCGACGTGTCCGGATCAATGAACAGCCCGGACAAGCTCCCTCTGCTGAAACAAGCCCTACGGCTCCTCGTGGAACAGCTCCGCGAAGAGGATCGCGTCTCCGTCGTCGTCTACGCCGGGGCGGCCGGAGTCGTGCTGCCGTCCACGCCAGGCAGCGAACGGGGCGACATCCTGGCAGCGCTGGAGCGTCTCGAGGCCGGTGGCAGCACCGCGGGTGGGGCCGGCCTCCGATTGGCCTACAGCATTGCACGCGAGAACTACGTCGACGGCGGGAACAACCGGATCATCCTCGCCACCGACGGCGATTTCAACGTCGGCCCTTCCAGCGACGGTGAGATGGTGCGCTTGATCGAACGGGAACGGGAGAGCGGGACGTTCCTGACGGTATTGGGATTCGGCACCGGGAATCTGAAGGACTCGAAGATGGAGCAGATCGCGGACCATGGAAACGGGAACTTCGCCTACGTCGACAACCTCTTCGAGGCGCGGAAGGTCCTGGTGGAGGAGATGGGGGGCACGCTTCTTACCCTCGCGAAGGACGTGAAGCTCCAGGTCGAGTTCAATCCGGCCCGGGCCGCTTCCTACCGTCTGATCGGATACGAGAACCGGCTTCTCGCGAACGAGGACTTCAACGACGACACCAAGGACGCGGGGGAGCTGGGCGCCGGACACACGGTGACCGCGCTCTACGAGGTCGTTCCGGTAGGCGTGGCCGAGCGCTCCGTCGATCCGCTCCGATACGGGCCCGAACGTGGAGCGGACCGAGGCTCGTCCGTCGACCGCGCCACCGAAGAGCTGATGTACGTAAAGATCCGCTACAAGGAACCCTCGGGTGCGCGAAGCAAGCTTCTCGACCACGTGGTGATGGACCGGATCTCCAGGCCGTCCACCGACTTCCGGTTCGCGGCGGCGGTGGCGGGGTTCGGGATGCTCCTCAGGGATTCTCCTCACGCGGGAGACCTGACGTTGCCCCAGGTCATTGAGCTCGCCGAAGGTGCCCTGGGTCCGGACCGCCGCGGATATCGGAGCGAGTTCGTGCGCCTCGCCGAAGTGGCTCTCCAGAAGGAGCTGATCCCCCGCGGGCCCGTCGGGACAGACTACCCGTCCGGCCCCGGGGTCCGCCGGTAGGTGCAGGACCGGTGAGCCGAGGGCGCGAATCGAGGCGCCCCGGTTGTTCCGCACGGGTTCGGGTCGCCCCCGGGGGGAAATCTCTTCCCTTCGGGGGCACTTTTTTCCCCTTCCGCGGCCGGATGGCGGAGTGTCGCCGACGGGACCTTTCGCCACTCCCAGGGGCCTACGTGCCCGTCAGGCTCCAGGGGCATGCTCATTGCGTTGACAGCCGGGCGATACGGTCCCTGGGGCTCAGTTCTGACGCCCCCTCCTCCCTGTCGAGTGGTTGACGGCTGGCGATGATTTTTACCCACCACCGGAGCCTCGACTCCGGGTCCGTGGGCCGACGCGTCCTGGGCGACATGGGTGCACCCCGTGTGATCCGGCTCTGCGCCGACCTCCTGGCGGTTCTCACGGCTTTCACGATCGGCCTATGGCTGTATCAAGCCATGGGGCCTGCAGGTCCCGGTCGGGCGCCCGTTCCCATGGACCGGCTGCAAGCCTTTGCGTTGGTCTACGCAATGTCGGTCGTCGGAACCTTCGCCGTGCTGGGCCTCTATCGGCCGAAGGCGTCCGTCCTGAACCTGTGGGAGGTGGCAACGACCCTCAGGGGGCTGTTCATTTCGGCGGCTGTGGTCGGCTTTGCCGCGTACGGTTTCGGGTTCGGCGGACTCCCGCGCTCAGTGGTGGCCACAGGCGTCGCGGGCTCGGCGGTATTGATCCTTCTCGAGCGGCGGATCGTCGCGGCGGTGTTGAGGACGCGTCAGCTCAGGGGCGTTCTGGGCCGCAGGGTTCTCATCATCGGAGCGGGCCCCACCGGGCGTCTCGTGATGAAGCGCCTCATCGACGCGCCCCACGAGTCCCGGACGGTCGTCGGGTTCCTCGACGACTCGGCGCCCATCGGCTCGACGGTGACCTGCACCACCGACCAGACCACGAATGCCGTGATCCGCCGATCCGTGCTGGGGCGTTTGCAGGATCTGGAAGAGGTCGGGCGGCGCTTCGAGGTCGATGAAGTATTGGTGGACGCGGCGTCGGTGGAGGAGGACATCGTACCCAAGCTGGTCGAGGAGGTGGCGGGCGCCGGGCTCCACTTCGGGCTCATCCCCTACCTGGGCGAAGTGCGCGCAGACAGGTTGGGATTGGAAGCCATAGGAGGGATCCCGGTCCTCTACCCCAGAGAGACCCACACCGGGCCTCTATATCGGGTCATGAACCGGGTCGCTGATCTGACGTTGGCCCTCGCCATCCTGGCAATGACGGCGCCCATCTGGATCCTCGTCTCGCTTCTCATCAAGGTCGACTCCCCCGGCCCCGTCCTGTTTGCCCAGGACAGGGTGGGCAAAGGCGGGCGCACCTTCCGCATGTACAAGTTCCGGTCGATGAGGCAGGACACGGAGGCGTACGCCAACTCGCCCCGGGGGGACGGGGACCCGAGGATCACCCGTGTGGGGAAGGCCTTGCGCCGGACCGGGCTGGATGAGCTCCCGCAGCTCATCAACGTCCTTCGCGGCGACATGTCGGTTGTGGGACCTCGCCCTGAAATGGAGTTCATCGTAGCGGGCTACACGGCCTATGAACGTCGCCGCCTGCAGGCCAAGCCCGGGATCACAGGGATCTGGCAGATCAGTCCGGACCGCCACGGCGAGATCCACCACAACGTCGAATACGACCTCTACTACATCGATCACCAGTCCCTGCTCCTCGACGGACTCATCCTGTTCGAGACCGCCCTTCGAACCGCCGAGATGGTGGTCAAGGGACTTCTCGGCGCGCCTCGGACCTCCGAGAAGCAAGACGACCTGTATGCGATGCCCCGGGACTTCGAGATTCGGGTTTCCCACGAAGACGAGACCCCCGCCGTCTCCGACGGTACGATGGTGCTGGAGCCCGGGGAGGCCTGGCGCCGGGACTACCTCCTCGTAGCCCTCGAACAGCGGACCGCGGAGCGTGGCCGTCCCTCCAGCTGGGATCCGGTGAGCCGGGCCGCCTTCGCCATCTCTTGCCGTTGGCCGGTCAAGATGATTGCCGCCGAGGCCAATCGCGCGAGCATCAACCGCATTCTGGAAAAAGCCAGGTCCCGAATGGGAAGCGGTCAGGCGCGGATCGCTTTCATCGCGCCCGAAAACGAGTGGGCCATCCGAGCCCAGATCGCGTCCGCGGCCCTGGTCGTCACCGATGTGCCCGAGTTCGTGGATTGGGCCATGGAGGTTGGCGTGTCTTCCTACTCCTACCCATCCGGACAGCGTCGTGTCGTTGGCGGGACGGTGGCTCCCCGGGCGGTGGAAGAGCTGGACCAGTGGCTCCGACTCCCCGGACGGACACCGACCGCCGCCCACCTCGCGCTGGTGTCCTGGGAGGTGGAAGATGATTGAGCAACCTCAGAGTCCCGGATCTCGATCGGCCAGGTGCCCGGTCTTGGGGGTGGGCGTCTCTCCCGTGAATCCGGAGATCGCCGTCCGCACCATCGGGGCCTGGG